>NZ_JBEPSM010000004.1:300000-485251 GCF_040548815.1 Kaistia defluvii
CGATCGGCGCGCCGCTATAATCGATGCCATAGGTGACTTCCGGCCAGCCGTAATTCTTGCCGGCCTCCGGGCGGTTCAGCTCGTCGCCGCCGCGCGGCCCGTGCTCGACCGTCCAGAGGCGCCCCTGACCGTCCAGCGTGGCGGACTGCATGTTGCGGTGGCCGAGGCTCCAGATCTCCGGCAGCGCGCCCTCCGTGCGGACGAAGGGATTGTCGGGGAGCGCGGCGCCGTTGCGGTCGATGCGGAAGACTTTTCCAAGGCCGCTGGCGATATCCTGCGCCTGCACGCGGACGGCGGCGTTCGAGCGTTCGCCCACCGTGACAAACAACTCGCCCTTGGGACCGAACACCAGGCGGGAGCCGAAATGGTTGTTACCGCGGAAAGCAGGCGTCTGGCGGAAGATGACGGTCAGACCCTCGAGGCGAGCGCCCTTGTCATCCTGCACCAGCTTGGCGCGCGCCACCGAGGTGCCGTTGCCACCGTCGCGCGGCTCGGAGAAGGAGACGAAAATCTCCTGGCTGGTGTCGAAATCGGGCGCCAGGGCGACGTCGAGCAGCCCGCCCTGCCCCGCGGCATCCACCTCCGGCACACCGGCGATATCCGCGCCCACCGAACCGTCGGCGCCGACGATGAACATCCGTCCTTCCTTGGCGGTGACGAGCATCCCGCCATCCGGCAGGACTTCGAGCGACCAGAGCTGCGGCAGGTCCTCCGCGATCACGCTGACAGCGGGCTCGGTCCGCTTTTCCGGCAGAGGAGCGCGGGTCTGGTCCGACGACTGGGGCTTCTGGTCGGCGCCATGGGGCGGCCGGGTGTCGAGCGAGGTCTGCGCATAGGAAGGGAGGGCGACGCCGGCTGTCAGCACCAGGGCCAGGGCGGTGGCAAGTCGGGTCATGCGAACACTTCCTTTCGATAGAGGGCGGAGGCGGAAGGAGATCCACCCCGGGCGGGAGGGGGATCACGCGAGACCGCTGGAGAGCGGCTCGCGCATCCTTGGCCTTCGGCGAACATCGGCGCCGGGGATCTGGTTGTCGAACGTCCGGGCACGCATCCGGTTCCCGCGCCCCTGCGACCGACGCCATCCACATGTCCCAAGCGGCCTGCCCCTCCCCGGCACGAGGCCGCGGAAGTCGATGGGAAAGTCAGGCGCGTCGTGCGGCGTTTGGTGCGGCTCCCTCGTTCCCGACCGGCCCGGTACGAGCGGGGCGCGGCCAGCTTCCGTTCAGGATGAGGGTAGCGACGAGGCCGATCAGCAGGCCCCAGAACGCCCCGCCAATGCCAAGCAGCCGGATGTTGGCGGCGGAGGCGAGAAAGGTAATCAGCGCCGCCTCGCGCGAGCCCGGATCCGCCATCGCTCCCGCAAGGCTGCCACCAATGGTGCCGAGCAGCGCCAGACCGGCGAGCGTGGTGATGAAGGTCGCGGGGAAGGCCATGAAGACGGCGGCCAGCGTCACGCCGAACACGCCGACCAGAACGTAGAAGCACCCTGCGGCGATGCCGGCGATCCAGCGTTTCGACGGATCCTCATGCGCGTCCTTGCCGGTGGCGATCGCCGCCGTGATGGCCGCGATGTTGAAGGCATGCGAGCCGAACGGGGCCATGAGGAGCGAGCCGAGGCCGGTGACCGCGACGATCGGATTGGCGCTCGTCTTGAAGCCGTCGTTCCGCAGCACCAGCATGCCGGGCATGTATTGACCGGTCAGCGTGATCACGAACAGCGGCAGCGCCACCGAAAGCAGGGCGTTCAGCGAGAACTGCGGCAGGGTGAAAACAGGCGACGCGAATTCCAGCGTCAAGCCTGAGAGATCGACCCGGTCCTGCACCAGCAGGAAGGCCAGCCCGATCACCAGAATGCCGACCACCGCGTAGCGGGCGGCGAAGCGCTTCAACACGACATAGGCAACGATCAGCAGGCCGACTAGCAGCGGATCGACGCTCGCCCCGCCAAAGGCACCGATGCCGAAGGGCAGCAGGATGCCGGCCAGCAGGCCCGAGGCGATGCCGGGCGGGATCAGCCGGATCACCTTCTCGAAATAGCCGGACATGCCAAGCGCGACGAAGGCCGCCGCCGAGATCATGTAGGCGCCGACCGCCTCCGCATAGGGCGTCGTCGCCAGCGCGCTGACGAGAAACGCCGCCGCCGGGGTGGACCAGGCCGTGATGATCGGCTCGCGGTAGCGCCAGCTCAGGAACAGTCCCGTCAGTCCGACGCCGATGGAAACCGACCAGACCCAGGACGCCGTCAGCCCCGGACTGAGGCCCGCGACCTTCGCGGCCTGGAAGACGAGGATGAAGGTGCCGCCATAATTGACCAGGACGGAGATCAGGCCGGCAATCATGGGATGCGCCAGATCGTGGGGACGAAGGGGAGTTGGCTGGGATGGCATGGTCGTCGAGAAACTCCGGAAGGACGGGCCCCGCGGGCCGCGGGTCGGCTTGACAACTAACCGGTGAATGGCCTGTTCTCTCCCGCCAATTCTATCGATGGGACCAGACCATTTGTTCAAGCATTCGCAACTGGAATCGGTGAAGGCATGGATGGCGCTGCCCGCCCATGCGGCCATGCCGCTGCATGCACGGATCCAGCGGGCGATCCGGCAACTGATCGTCGACGGTGCGCTGGGACCGGGCAAGCCTCTGCCCGCCTCCCGCGCGCTTGCCACGTCGCTCGGCGTGTCGCGCGACACGATCGAAGCCGCCTATGGCCAGCTTCACGCGGAAGGCTTCATCGACCGGCGCGTGGGCAGCGGCAGCTTCGTCGCCGAGATGACCGCGTTCACGCCCGGCCGCCGCCAATCGCCCAGGGATCCACAGCGTCGCAACCAGCCGCCGAAGCTCAGCCGGCGCGGCGCCGCCATGTTCGGCGGTGGCGGCGTTCGCGAGCGGCTCACGCCGCGGCCCTTCGCGCCGGGCGTGCCGGAGACGCGCACTTTTCCGCTTGCGCTCTGGGAGCGCCTGGAGCGGCAGGTCCGGAAGGAAGTCGGCGCGCAAACCCTGCTGCATGGCGACCCGCAAGGCATCGCGCCGCTCCGCCGCGCCATCGCCGACTATGTGAACCTGGAGCGAGGCGCGCGCGCCACGGCGGACCGGGTGCTGGTGCTGACTAGTTCACAGCAGGCGCTGTCGCTCTGCGCCAACATGCTGCTTGATCCCGGCGACGGGATCTTCATCGAGGATCCCGTCTATTACGGCGCGCGTCGCGCCTTCGACGCGGCGGGGCTGGAGTGCCTGCATATCCCCGTCGACGGCCAAGGCCTTGTGGTCGAGCCGATCCTGGCCGAACCGCGCCGCGCCAAGGCGGTGTTCCTCACGCCCTCCCACCAGTTTCCGACCGGGGCGACCCTGGCGCTGGAACGCCGCCTCGCCCTGATCGAATGGGCGGCCCGGCACCAGGCCTGGATCATCGAGGATGATTACGACAGCGAGTTCCACTATGCCGGCAAGCCGACCGCCTGCGTGCAGGGCCTCGATCCGCATGACCGGACGCTCTATATCGGCACCTTCACCAAGTCGCTCTTTCCGGGCCTGCGGATCGGCTATCTCGTCCTGCCGCCCCAGCTCGTCGGGCCGATGACCGTCGCGCGCACCCTGCAGGACGGCCATACGGCGCCGATGGCGCAATGGACTTTGGCGCGGTTCATGGAGGGCGGGCATTTCGGCGCGCATGTCCGCAGCATGCGCGGCGTCTATGCCGACCGCCTCGACCTGCTGGAAAGCCTCGTGCGCCGCCATCTGGCGGATTTCGTCGAACCGCGCGTTCCCGCCGGCGGGCTGCAGATGTCCTGCCGGTTGACCGGCGGGCTCCCGGAGCGCGCCGCGATCGAGGCGGCAGCGCGGGCCGGCATCGATCTGCTCGGTCTGTCGGCGCTGCATGCCGATGGCCGCGGCGAGGCCGGCTTCCTCATGGGCTTCGCCGCCTACACGCCCTACGAGATCGAGCTCGCCGTCCGGAAGCTTGCGACCGCGCTTCAGGCAATGAGACCCACCTAGTCACGCCGCCCGGAACATAGGCGCCGCGGCCTCGAGCGCCTCGATTTCCTGAAGAAACCGCTCGGCATGCGGCGATTCGGGAGAGGCATAATTGAGGTTCTTGAACCGCCCCGTCAGCTTGGTGAAATACTCTGGACGCCTGGACAAACGGCGTGATGCACACGCCCGGCTGCCGGGCCCTCCTCCCGATGAGCCGGAGGCCTCACGCACGGAAGGATCGGTGCCCGGCAGAGGCTGCCGGGCACGCCTTGGCTCACCAGGCGGTGAAGCCGCCATCCACGGTGACGTTCGAACCCGTCATGTAGGACGAGGCGTCCGACGCCAGGAAGCGGATGACGCCATTATACTCATCGATCTCGGCCTGGCGGTTCATAGGCACGCGCTCGAGGAACGCCTCGATGAACTCCTTGTCGAAGTTCGCCGTTTTGACGCCGCCGAACGAGATCAGGTTCACGCGAACCTTCTTCTGCGCCCAGTAGGTGCCGAGATAGCGCGTCATGTTGACGAGGCCGGACTTGGAGGCCGCGTAGGAGATGGCCTTGATGAACGGCACGCCGTCGCGCTTTTCGCGATAGGCATAGAGCGCCTGATTGGGCGAGACCAGGCCATAGATCGAGCCGACATTGATGATCGAGCCACGGCCGGCCTCGGCCATGCGGCTGCCGACGACCTGGCTGGTCAGCATGACGCCGGTCAAGTTGGTGTCGATGATCTCGTCCCAGTACTTCTGGGGATAGTTCTCGAAAGGCGCGTTCTGCTCGGCTGAGCCGTTGGGCTTGGAATCGATCCCGGCATTGTTGACTAGGATATGCGGGACGCCCCAGTCGGCGATCAGCTCTTCGGTCGCTGCCTCCAGCTCTTCCTTGCTGGTCACGCTGGCTTCATAGACGTTGATATTGTCGCTGACGCCGGGGAATTTTTCCTCGATCTGCTGGCGGCTGAAGGGCCGGCGCGAGAAGATCGCCACCTTGGCGCCGGCTTCCGCCAGGGACTTGGAAAACTGCGTGCCAAGCTGGCCGAGACCGCCGGTGACGACCGCGACGCGGCCCTCGACGCTGAAGAGATCCGTCATTCATTCCACTCCAAAAATCGGGTTCAGGCGCCCTTGGCGGCGCTGTCGATGGCTTCGCGCGCGCGCTGGTAGCCCTGGTTGAGGAACATCACGTCATTCCCCATGATGATCATGTCGACGCCCTTCTTCTGCAGGGCCGTGACGCTCTCGGCGACGGGGGGAATGCAGGGCGCCATCACCTTGATGCCGCGCGCATGCGCCTTCTCGATCAGCTCGGAAAGCTTCTCGTCGACCTCGGCGTTCTTCATCGAGTAATCGATCGGGATCTGGCGCGAGATCGAGTAATCGGCGGGGCCAAAATTGACGACGTCGATGCCTTCGACCTCCAGGATCTCGTCGATGTTGTCGAAGAACTCGAAGCTCTCGGCCATCGGGATGACGAGCTTGGTGGCGTTCTCGTGCTCCATATATTTGGACCACTGGAAGCCCGGGCCCGCATAGCTGGCCGCGCGGCAACCGGCGTCGCCGCCGCGGCGACCGATCGGCATGAACTTGGCGGCGCTGACACAGGCGCGAGCCTCTTCGGCCGTCTTCACATAGGGCACGATCACGCCCGTCGCGCCCATTTCGAGCGACTTGCGGATGTCCCACTGGTTGACGCCGCGAACGCGGACCAGCGGCGCGATGCCCGCCAGCAGCGACGCCATCACCAGCTTTTCCATGTCGCGGTCGACATTGGTCGGGGTGTGCTCGGCATCGATGAAGGCGAAGTCGAGGCCCCAGTTCCCAGCAATCTCGATCGGGGTCGTCGAACCGGAATAGAACGTCGAGCCGAAGACGGATTCGCCGCGCTTCATCTTCTCTAGGAGGGTGTGGTTCTCAGGTACGGCCAATTGATGCTCCTCTGGCGGCGTTGGTTATTTCAAATCAGGCGCAATGAAGCTCTTGAGCTCGGGCGTCTGCGGATTGGTGAAGATCTGTTCGGAAGGGCCCTGCTCCCAGACCCGGCCTTCGTTCATGAACACGGTGTGAGTGGCGACGCGGCGGGCGAAGCCCATCTCGTGCGTGACGAGAACCATGGTCATGCCGGCCTTCGCGAGCTCGGCGATGGTCTTGAGCACCTCGCCGGTCAGCTCGGGGTCGAGCGCCGAGGTGACCTCGTCGAACAGCATGACCTTGGGCTTCATGGCCAGCGAACGGGCGATGGCGACACGCTGCTGCTGCCCGCCGGATAGCTGGTCCGGATAGGCATGTGCCTTGTCGGAAAGGCCGACCCGGCTGAGCACGTCCTCGACCAGGCCCGCCATCGCGCTGGCCGGCAGCTTGCGGACCACGCGCGGCGCCAGGGTGATGTTGTCGGCGACACTCAGATGCGGAAACAAATTGTAGCTCTGGAACACCATGCCGACCTCCTTGCGCAGTTCGCGCAAGGCCGGCTTCGCATCGGACACCTTGTGTCCCGCGACCTCGATCGAGCCGGACTCGAAAGGCTCAAGCCCGTTGATGCAGCGCAGCATGGTGCTTTTGCCGGAGCCCGACCGCCCGATGACGGCGACCACATCGCCCTGTTCGACGCTGAGATCGATGCCCTTGAGGACCGGCATGGCGCCATAGGATTTCTTCAGGTTTTCAATGCGCAGCGCCGGCACTTTTTCTCTCCTTGAGCTTTTCGCTCCACCACGACAGCGGGAAGCACACGACGAAGTACATCGCAGCGACGGTCATGAAGACGTGGAAGGGCTGGAAGGTCACGTTGTTGAGCAACTGCCCCGCCCTCGTCAGTTCGACGAAGCCGATCAGCGCGGTGACGGACGTATTCTTGACGATCTGCACCATGAACCCGACCGTCGGTCCCAGCGCTATGCGCAGGGCCTGAGGCAGGATGACGTAGCGCAGCTTCTGCGGCCCGCTCAGGGCCAGGGCGTCCGCCGCCTCCCACTGCGTCCGCGGGATGGATTCGATGCAGCCGCGCCAGATATCGGCGAGGAACGCGGTGGCATAGATGGTGAGCGAGATCACCGCCGCAGCGAAGGGCGGGAAGTAGAGGCCGAGAAAGCTCAGCCCGTAGAAGCAGAGGAACAGCAGGATCAGCAGCGGGGTCGCCTGCACCAGCTGGATATAGCTGGCGATGATGAACCGGAGCCAGCGCGGCCCCAGCGAGCGCCCCACGGCGAAGATCAGTCCCAGCACGCCGCCGGAAATGAAGGTCATGATCGACAGGCCGACCGTCCAGAGCAGGCCCATCATGAGGAACTGGACGCTCTGCCAACCAAAGGACTGGATCATAGGTCGGCCTTTCCAGGAACGAGCATCATGCCGGCGGCGGCATCGCCGGTATGGACGCGGCGGCGGAAGAGCCAGAGCCCGATCGCCCAGTAGAGCAGGCGGAAGGCAAAGGTCATGGCGATGTAGAGGATCGCCACGAGGATGAAGGTCTCAAGACTCCGGAAGGTCTGGGATTCGATCATCGAACCGGCCAGGGTCAGGTCGGTCGCCGAAATCGCCGAGACGAGCGAGGTGCCCAGCAGGGTCAAGGTGAGCTGGCCCGTCAGCGCGGGATAGATGATGCGCAGGGCCGGCACGATCACGACGTAGCGCATCACCTGGAAGCGCGACATGCCGAGCGCCAGGCCGGCCTCGATCTGGGTCTTGGGAATGGCCAGCAGCCCGGCCCGGAATATCTCCGTCGAATAGGCGCCGAGATTGAGCGAAATCGCGATGACGGCGGCCGTATTGGCGCTGAGACGCAGCCCGGCGAAGGGCAACGCGAAGAACAGCAGGAAGAGCTGCACGAGCAGGGGCGTGTTGCGGAACGCCTCGACATAGATCGAGCCGGCGATATTGGCCCAGCGCGGTCCGTTCACCCGGACGAGCGCCACGCTCAAGCCGATGGCGAGGCCGATCGCGATGGATTGGCCGGACAGGACCAGCGTATCCAAGGCGCCATCCAGCAGTTCGGGAAGCCGGCTCATCACCGGCCCGAAGGTCATTTCGTAGGCCAATTGAAGTCTCCGAGATCCCTGGCAGATCCTGGCTGGGCCGGCGATCCGGTCGCCGGCCCAGCCTTCCCCTTCGGGGTGGGGATGCGATCAGAACGTGGGAAGCTTGCCGCCGGGGATAGGGATGCCGATCCACTTCTCGTGCAGGGCGCCCAGATTGCCGGTCACTTCCTGGTAGTAGATGAAGTTGTTCAGCCACTGGTGCAGCTCGGTCGCGTCCTTGCGGACGGCCATCGACCAATAGAGTGTGAAGATCGGCAGATCCGACTTCACTTCGAGATTGCTCAGATTCTGCTTCTTGATGACGTCATTGGCCACAGCGGCCACGGCGGCGGTTGCGTCCACCTGACCCGAGATCAGCGCCTGCATGGCCAGCGCATCATCGTCGAAGCGCACGACTTCCAGGCCCTTGATGCCATAGCCGGAGACGGCGATGTCCTGGGTGGAGCCCTTCGGCACCGAAATGCGCTTGCCGGCGAGATCCTCGAGCGAGGTGATCTTGGTATCCTTGCCCGCCACGAAGCGCATTTCATAGGCGCCGTACGGGTTGGTCATCAGGAAGGTCTTGGCGCGGGCGGGCGTCGCCGTCATCTGGGCGATCAGCATGTCGACGCGGCCGGATTCGAGGGCGGCGGCGCGCGAGGCGTTGTTGACCGGCACGATCTCGACTTCGACTTCGAGAGCCGCGGCGACCTGGCGGGCCAGGTCCACGATGAAGCCGTCGGTCTTGCCGCTCGCATCGATCGTGTCATAGGGCGGGATGCCGGTCAGCACGCCGATGGCGATCCGCCCCTTGGCGCTAATGTCGGCGGTGGTCTGCGCCATCGCCGTTCCGGCGAGCGCAGCGGACAGCGCCACGGCGGCCACCGCGCCGCGGATGAAGTTCCCAATCATTGCATTTCCTCCCTTGAACGCGCCGGCGGATTTTCCGCTCTCGACGCCTGTCTCCGTTGCCGAACCGGCACTCCTCTACCGGCCAGGTGTGCAAAAGCGGCCCGAAAGGCCGGCGATGCATCGCCCGATGGATCCAACACTTGACATATGACTTGTGACATAAGTAGATGTCAAGCAGCGTTATGGTGGCGTATTCGAGAGGGGACAACCGATGAAGAGGCCTGAAGCCGCAGCAGGAACTCGACCCGTTCGCCTGACGGTGGGCTGGAGTTCCACGCCATGAAGCCCGTCGCTCCCCGCAGCCGAGACAAGCTGCACCTCTCCGTCGCCGGCGATTTCGAAGCCAAGATCCTCTCAGGCGCGCTGGGCATCGGCGAACCGCTTCCTTCGGAGGCCGACATCGCGCGCGACTACGCCGTCTCGACTCGATCGGTGCGCGAAGCGATGCAGATCCTGGAGACAAAGGGGCTGGTGAAGCGGCGCCATGGCGGACGCACCACGGTGGTGCGCGATGACGTCACGCAGTTTCTCGGCACGCTGACGGTCACCGTGCGCCAACTCTTCTCCACCGACGCCGAATATCTCGTGCAGCTGATGGCCGTGCGCCGGATGATCGAGACCGAAGTCGTGGACCTGCTGACCTTGGGCGGCGGCGCCATGAACGCCGATGTCGGCGCAGCCCTCGAGGCGATGCGCACGGCGCGCGACACCGCCGACTTCTCCGGCTTCGTCGATGCGGACGCTGCTTTCCACCTGGCCCTGGTCCATTCGGCCGGCAACCAGATTCTGACGGTCTTCTACGACAATCTGTACGGCCTGATCACCGAGGTGATCCGGATCACCAGCCGCGTGCCGACGAAATCGCTCGAGGCCGCCTGGGCCGAGCATGCCGACATCTATGCCCGCATCGAAAGCCGCGACGGCGAAGGCGCCAAGGCGCTGATGCGCGACCAGATCGACAATAGCGCCGCCTATCTCCGCGTCGCGATCGAAAAAGCCAAAGCAGCCAAGGACAAGAGCGATGACTAAGTTCGACTATACCGACACCGACTGGGCCGCCATCGAGCGCCTCAAGAAGTGGTATTCCGGCGATGTCCATGACAGCATGGAGAGCCTGGGCCTCTGGGGGCATCTCGACGGCATCTCGCTCCTGGGTGCCTTGGAGCCCGGCCAGGTCGTCTGCGGCCCGGCCGTGACGGTCCTGTTCGAGGTTTCCGACCGCAAGGGCGAACCGCAGGACGTCTATCACAACGCGATCGACAACACGCCCGAAGGCGGCATCCTGGTTTGCGACGCCTCCTGCGCCCCCGGCTCCTGCTCGGGAGAATTGATGAGCTCGGGTGCCAAGACCCGCGGCGCCGCCGCCACGGTCGTTTACGGCACGGTCCGCGACCTCGCCCAGGTCCGGGCGCTCGGCTATCCGCTGTTCGGCAGCGCGCCCAGCCCCGTCGGCGTCACCGGCAAGAAGGAGCCCAGGCACTCCCAGGTCCCGCTCCAGATCGGCCGTGCCACCGTGCGTCCGGGCGACGTGATCTTCGGCGACATTGACGGCGTCGTGGTCATCCCCAAGGAACGCGTGCGGGACGTCGCCGATGCAGCGGACGCGCTGGGCCGCAACGAGGCCGCTGCGCGTGACCGCATCCTGGCCGGCGAGAAGCTGCAATCCGTCTGGCCGGAATAATCGAACCCGAATTTCGGATCGGCATGGCCGTCGTCCCACCGGACGACGGCCAAGTCATTTCTAGAGCCCGCTCCGGTCACCAGCTTCCCCACCCGCCCCGTCCGGTCAGCGATTTAAGCCATCGTGAAATCTGATACATCAGAGTTTGACGTATCAGATTTTTGAATTTACAAAAGTCTCGCCGGCTTCGGGAGATGATGGAATGGATGGTCACGTCGCGGACGACAGGGAACAGCGCAGCGAGCGGGTGCTTGAACCGATCCGCATGCGCAGCTTGCGCGAGCACATCCATGACGAGCTCCGCCAGGCCATTATTTCCGGCCGCCTGAAGACGGGCGCGAAGCTGAACGAGCGCCAGCTCGCGGCCGATCTGGGGACCAGCACCAGCCCGCTGAAGGAAGCGCTGCGCCAGCTTGAGGCCGAAGGTCTCGTGCGGACCGAACCGCGTCGCGGCAGCTACGTCACCTTCTCGCCCCGGCAGGCCGAGGAAATGACGCTCGCCCGCGCCGCACTGGAAAGCATCATCGCGCGCCAGGCCGCCAAACATGCCCCGGACGCAGCCTTTGCCCGGTTGCGCGCGGTCGTCGACAAGATGCGCGCCGTGCTGGAAACGGGCAGCGTCGAACAGCTCATCGCGCTGAACGAGCAGTTCCACGACACGATCCACGAGGCGTCCGGCTGCGATTACCTCCGCCGGCTTCAGAACGCGCAGCGCACATACGACCACGCCGCCCGCATCACCGTGCTGTCGAGCGAGGATGTTCGTCGGGCATCGTTCCATGAACATGAAGCAATCATGGAGGCGATCGTCGCCCGCAACGAGGATGAGGCCGAGCGGCTGATGCGCCAGCACATCATGGACGCGGGGAAGACGCATATCGAGCTGGTCTTCTGATCGGCTTACAGGGAGGAATACAATGAAGTTCGAGGCGTACCGCCGCGTCCTGCACGGCATATCCGGCGTGCATGTCACCGCTTATGATGACCGTGGCGAAATCGAGCCGAAGCTGACGGGCCGCATCGTGTCCGACATCGCGGCGGCCGGCGTCCATAACATCGTGACGGGCGGCAATACCGGCGAGTTCTTCAGCCTGACCACGGACGAGGTCATCCGCCTGCAGGACATTGCGGTCGCAGCCGTCGACGGCCGTTCGGCGGTCACCGCCGCGGCCGGTCGCTCGGTCCGCGAGGCGATCACGGTGGCGAAGGCTGCCAAGGCAGCCGGCGCCGACGGCGTCATGATCCACCATCCGCTCGATCCCTTCGCCGCTCCGCATTCGCAGGTCGACTACTTCATCGCCATTGCCGAAGCGGTCGATCTGCCCCTCGTCGCCTATGTCCGCTCCGACCTGATCCCGCTGGACCAGATGGTGCGCCTTGGCAGCCATCCGGCCGTCGCGGGCGTCAAGTTTGCGTCGACCAACACCATGCGCTTCGCCGAATGCGTGCGCGCCACCCAGGGCTCCGATGCCACCTGGATCTGCGGTCTCGCGGAAAGCTGGGCGCTGCCCTTCTACGCGCTGGGCGGCAAGGGCTTCACCTCGGGCCTCGTCAACATCGCGCCGGCGCTTTCGCTCGCGGTCTGGCGGGCGCTGGAGGCGGGCGACTATGCGGCGGCGCGCGACTATGTCGATCGCATCGCGCCGTTCGAGAACATGCGCACGAAATACAACAACGGTGCCAACGTCACCGTCGTGAAGGAGGCTCTGCGCCTTCGCGGTGCCGAGGTCGGGGCGGTGCGCCTGCCTGGCTTGCCGGAACTCGAGACAACCGATCGCCAGGCGCTCGGCCGGATTCTGGAAAGCTGGAAGGAGTCCGCGCTCGCCTGATCGCCAGCGCCGCGCGTCATCTGGGAGGAGGCGCGCGGCGTTCATGACAACCACTGGGAGGAGTACGTCATGTTCAACAAGGTTTCACGTCGCCGCTTCATGGCCGGAGCGGGCCTCGCGGCCGGCGCCGGGCTCATCATGCCCCGGGGCGCGTTTGCGCAAGGCGCGCCGGTCGCCCTCAACGTCATCGACGCTGCCGGCAATCTGGCCCTGACACAGCCGATCTTTGACAATTTCGCGTCGAAGAACAGCAATCTCGTGTCGCGCTTCACCTTCAACAAGGCCCCCTCGCCGGAACTGCCGGGCAAGATCCGCGCCCAGCAGCGCGCCAATCGCGTCGATATCGACATGGTCATCATCGGCCCGGATGCCCTGTCTGCCGGCCTTGCCGACGACATCTGGACCGACATCATCGCCCTGCCCGAGAACGGCCTGCCCAAGCTGCAGGACATCTATCTCGACCCTGCCTGGCGCATGCAGCAGCAGGGACAAGGCAAGGGCGTCGTCGTCTCCTACTACCCCTCGGGCCCGTTGCTCGAATACATGCCCGACCGCGTGCCGAACGTGCCGAAGACGGCGCAGGAACTGCTGGACTGGGCGCGGCAGAACCCGAACAAGTTCATCTATGCGCGCCCCGCCAATTCCGGCCCCGGCCGCACCTTCCTGATGGGCCTGCCCTATCTGCTGGGCGATTCCAATCCCAAGGACCCGGCCAAGGGCTGGGACAAGACCTGGGCCTACCTCAAGGAACTGCACAAGCAGATCGAATATTACCCGGCCGGCACCGGCGCGCTGATGAAGGAATTCGGCGAGGGCACGCGTGACATGACCGTCACAACCACCGGCTGGGACATCAACCCGCGCGCCCTCGGCGTCGTGCCGAAGGAAGCCGCCGTCGGCAAGCTGGATGGCTTCCACTGGGTCTGCGACGCGCATTATTTCGCGATCCCCAAGGGCGTTCCGGCCGAGAAGGTCGCGGTCCTGCTGGAGTTCATCAAGTTCGCGCTTCAGCCGGAACAGCAGGCCTATTCCTATGACGCCGGCTATTTCTATCCGGGCCCGGCGGTCAAGGACGTCCCGCTGAGCATGGCGCCGCAGGCCAGCCAGGACATCATCGCCGAGTTCGGCCGTCCGGAAT
Source organism: Kaistia defluvii (assembly GCF_040548815.1). Lineage (NCBI taxonomy): Bacteria > Pseudomonadati > Pseudomonadota > Alphaproteobacteria > Hyphomicrobiales > Kaistiaceae > Kaistia > Kaistia defluvii. Next base: position 313,544 of record NZ_JBEPSM010000004.1, read on the forward strand.
ATGCGGACTGGATCGCCAACAACCCGATCGAGCTGCCGCTCGAGCCCGATGCCCTGGTGGTGGCCTTCCGTCGCTGGGACGAGGATGTCGCCGCCGGTTGATCGACCGCTCCGCATTGTCGCTGCCGCGCGCCCTTCGGGTCCGCGGCAGCAACACCCTGGATCCCTGTTTCGGACGGAATAACGGCATGTCGCTCGCCTCAATGTCCTTCAATGAACTGCGTCTCGACCGCGTAAGCCGGGCTTTCGGGAGCTTCCATGCGCTGAACCAGATCGAACTCGTGATCGGCAAGGGCGAGTTCGTCGCGCTGCTCGGCCCGTCGGGTTGCGGCAAGTCGACCGCGCTCAACTGCATCGCCGGCCTGCTCGGCACCACCGGCGGCGGCATCTATATCGACGACCGGCGCATCGACCAGCTCAAGCCGGAAGATCGCGGCTTCGGCATGGTGTTCCAGAACTATGCGCTGTTTCCCCATATGACCGTGCTGCAGAATGTCGGCTTCGGCCTGAAGATGCGCGGCCTTCCGCGCGCCGAAATCGAAACCCGCTCCCAGGCAGCCCTTGCCCTGGTGCGCCTTCAGGGCCAAGCCGACAAGCTTCCCGGCCAGCTCTCCGGCGGCCAGCAGCAGCGCGTGGCCATCGCCCGCGCCATCGTCATCGAGCCGCCTCTGGTGCTGATGGACGAGCCGCTGTCCAATCTCGACGCCAAGCTCCGCCTGGAAATGCGCGCCGAGATCCGCCGCATCCACAACCAGCTCGGCGCGACCACGATCTACGTCACGCACGACCAGGACGAGGCGCTGTCGCTGGCCGATCGCATCGTGGTGCTGCGCGACGGGTCGATTCGTCAGGTCGGCACGCCGCATGAGCTCTACGAGAGCCCGCTCTATCTGGACGTGGCCGAGTTCATGGGCTTCCGCAACAAGGTCGTCGGCAAGGTCGTCGGCGTCGCGAACGGGGTTGCCACGATCTCGACCGAGGGACGCGAACTCACCGGCCGCGCCATGGACGCCCTGAAGCCCGGCGACGACGCTGTGCTCGCCGCCCGCGGCGACGACGTGATCGAGGGCACTTCCGGCGGAAACGCCATTCAGGCGACGGTCGAGACCATCGAATATCGCGGCCGCGAATATGTCGGCACCGCCCGCACCGCCACCGACATGGAACTCGTCTTCCACGGACCGCGCAAGGTCGATATCGGCAGCCGCATCAGCCTGGAGATCGACGCCCTGCGCGCCCTGGTCTTTGCGACAGCGAGGGCAGCATGAGCGTTGAGGCAATCCAGACATCGCCGCGCGTGACCGCGGAGCCGGACCGGCCGGGCCTGCGCCGTCGGCTAGCCAACCGGGGGATAGACGGCGTCACGCTGATGATCCTGCCGGCCCTCCTCTTCGTGCTCGGCATCTTCGTCTACCCGTTCCTGTACGGACTGGTGCTGTCGTTCAATCCTCTCGAGGGCGACGCCCTCGCCAACTATCGCGAGTTCTTCTCGGATCCCTATCTCTACAACACGATCGGCGCGACGCTGCGGCTCGCCGTTCCGGTGACGCTCCTCAGCGGCATCCTGGCGGTGCCGATCGCGATGCGCGTGCGCCTGCTCCAGCGCCAGCGGCTGCTCACCACCATTCTCGTGCTGCCGATCACGCTCGGCACGGTGCTCGTCGCCGAGGGCCTGCTGAACTATCTGGGCGCGCAGGGCTGGTTCAACCGCACGCTGATGACCATCGGTCTGATCGACAGCCCGCTGCGTCTGACGAACAATTACTGGGGCGTCTTCGTCTCGCTGGTGATCACGGTCTTCCCGTTCACCTTCCTGCTGACGCTCTCCTACATCTCCGGCGTCGACCCGGCGCTGGAGCGCGCCGCCGCCACCCATGGCGCCAATAGCTGGCAGCGCTTCCGCTATGTCCTGTTGCCGCTGCTGATTCCGGGCCTCGTGGTCTCGGCCTGCCTCACCTTCGTGCAGGCCTTCTCGGTCTTCCCGTCGGCCGTGCTGCTCGGCGCGCCGTCCGGACCGACGCGGGTCATTTCCATCGCCGCCGCGCAGGCCGCGTTCGAGGAATACAACCCCTCCAAGGCTTCGGCGATCGCCATGATCATGGCCGCCGTCCAGCTCCTCGTCGTGGCCGGCCTGCTTGGCGTGCGCTCAATGTTCTACCGCGGCTCGACCGCCGGCGGGAAAGGCTGACCCATGGTTCGCGATACCTCTCTTCTTTCCAAGCTCTGGATCACGGTTGTCTGGGTCGTCACGGGTCTGTTCGTCCTCAACGTCATCGCCGTCATCGCGGCCGTGGTGGTCTCGTCCTTCGGCACCCGCTGGCTGCGCAGCTGGTTGCCGGATGCCTTCACGATCCGCTGGTATGCGGCGGCCTGGGCCGAGTTCCAGCTCGATCACGTGCTGCTGGTCACCTTCCAGATCGTCTTCACGGTGGTGATCCTGTCGGGCCTGCTCGGCGTGACGGCCGCCTATGCGATGGCGCGGCGTGATTTTCCGGGCAAGAAGCTCGTCCTGCTGATCTTCCTGCTGCCGCTGCTGGTGCCGCCGATCACCTTCGGCATTCCGCTCGCGACCGTGCTCTACATGGCCGGCGTCGGCGGCACGTTCTGGGGCGTGGTGCTGGCCAATCTCGTGCCGACCGTGCCCTTCGTCATCCTGGTCATGATCCCGTTCATCGAGCAGATCGATCCCAAGGTAGAGGCGGCGGCGCGCGTGTTCGGCGCCGGCACGTTCCAGCTCTTCCGTCACGTGCTGCTGCCCATGCTGCTTCCCGGCATGCTGGCCTCGATGCTGCTGGTGCTGGTCCGCACCGTCGCGATGTTCGAGCTGACCTTCCTAACCGCGGGCCCGACCAGCCAGACCCTCGTGGTCGCGCTCTATTACTCGGTCTTCGCCGCGGGCGTCCGCTCGGTGCAGTCGATCGACGCGATGGCGGTGATCTACATGGTGACCTCGCTGGTCTGGCTGCTGATCGCGCTTCGCTTCGTGAACCCGACGCAGATCGTCGCGCGCGGCCGGTCGGAAGCCTCGCCCCACTGACGTCCCGGGGGCGGCGCAGGCCGCCCCTCCCGCAATGCCCCGGAAAATTCCATGAAGATCCAAGCGATTGAAACCATCCAGCTGCCGCACCTCAACAACATCCTCTGGGTGCAGGTGCATACCGATGAAGGCATTGTCGGGCTGGGCGAGACGTTTCGCGGTGCCAATGCGGTGGCGGCCTACATCCACAGCGATATCGCGCCGCTGCTGATCGGCCAGAACCCGCTGGAGATCGACCGCATCTCCAGCCTGCTGCTTTCGCCCTATGTCGGCTTCCGTTCGTCGGGCGTCGAGATCCGCGCGGCATCGGCGATCGACGTGGCCCTGTGGGATATCTTCGGCAAGGCGGTGAACCAGCCGATCCACCAGCTGCTCGGCGGGTTGTCGCGGCCGTCGATCCGCACCTACAACACTTGCGCCGGCTACACCTACAACAAGAGCGGCGCGCGGCGTTACATCGGCGATTGCGACGACGCGAAGGAAGGGCCCTACGAGGACCAGTTGGCCTTCCACAGGGATGCCGGCGCGCTGGCGGAGAGCCTGCTGTCCGAAGGCATCACCGCGATGAAGATCTGGCCGTTCGACCCGTTCGCGGTCGCCAATGGCGGTAATTTCATCCACGCCACCGATCTCGACAAGGCGCTCCTCCCCTTCCGCCAGATCCGCGACGCAGTCGGCGACAAGATGGAAGTCATGGTCGAGCTGCATTCAATGTGGGATCTGACATCGGCGCTCGCGATCGCGCGGGGCCTGCGCGAGTTCAACCCGTTCTGGGCCGAAGATCCGATCAAGATGGTCAACCCGCAATCCCTGGCGATCTATGCCCGCCAGTCCGGCATTCCGGTCTGCGCCAGCGAGACGCTGGCAACGCGATCGCAGTTCCTCGATGTGCTCAAGGCGGACGCCACGGACTATGTGATGCTCGACGTGTCATGGTGCGGCGGCCTGTCCGAGGCGAAGAAGATCGGCACCATGGCCGAGACGTTCCAGCGGCCGGTTGCGCCGCATGACTGCACCGGCCCCGTGGTTTTCGCCGCCTCGATCCACCTGTCGCTGAACCTGCCGAATGCGATCTACCAAGAATCCGTGCGCGCCTATTACACCTCGTGGTATCGCGATCTCGTCACGGTGATGCCGCGCATCAAGAACGGCGAAATCTATCCCTTCGAGGGCGCCGGCCTCGGGCTGGAATTGTCCGATTTCGTGCTCGATCATCCCGAGGTGATCCGCCGGACCACGAGGACATCGTGACGGGCCCGGTCGGCAATCGCGCCTCGATGAACGGAGCCATGACATGACACGCACGATCCTGCTCACCGGCGCTTCCGGCACGCTGGGCCGTATGCTGGCCCCGCGCCTGGCGCGCAAGGGCTACGCCTTGCGCCTGTCGGATATCACGGCCTTTCCCGATCCGCTTCCGGAAGGCTCGACGTTCGTGCCGGCGGATCTGCGGGACGAAGCTGCGGTCCGGGAGCTGATGCAGGGCACGCACCAGATTGTCCATCTGGGCGGCATCAGCGTCGAAAAGCCGTTCCGCCCCGTCCTCGACGCCAACATACTCGGCCTGATCCATCTGTTCGAAGCCGCGCGGCAGGATCGCCAGCGCATCGTCTTTGCCAGCTCCAACCACGCCATCGGCTTTTACGAGCGGGGCGAGAAGCTGTCCGTCCGCGACCCGATGCGTCCGGACGGCTACTACGGTCTCTCTAAGGCCTATGGCGAACTGCTCGCCCGCATGATGTTCGACAAGCACGGGCTGGAGAGCGTCCACATGCGTATCGGCACCTGCATTCCGCAGCCGACCGAGGCCCGCCACCTGTCGACCTGGCTGTCGCATGACGATCTGGAGCGCCTTGTGATCGCGGCGCTGGAGGCAGAGAGCCCGGGCCACGCCATCGTGTGGGGCGTCTCGGCCAACCGGCAATCGTGGTGGGGCGAGGATGACGCCGCGCGCATCGGCTATGTGCCGCAGGACGACGCCGAGCGCTTCGCGCCCCTTCCCGAGGAGGGCGATGCCGTGACACGGCGGTTTCAGGGCGGCAGCTTCACCGCCCAGGACTACACGAAGGGCGACGCCGAGCCATGACCGTCGCGCTGGCAGCCGACAGCTACGACATGACCGTGGATCCCGCACAGGGCGGCGCCATTCTGTCGGCCAACTGGCGCTTCCCCGACGGCCGCAAGGTCGCCGTGCTGGAGCCGATGACGGAAACGCTGGCGCCCTTCAAGGCCGGATGTTTCGCGATGGTCCCGTTTGCCAACCGCATCGCGGATGGCCGCTTCCGCTTCGAAGGACACGACTATGCGGTGCCGGTCAATCATCCGGCCGAAGCGATGGCGATCCACGGCTTCGGGCGTGAAAACCCCTGGGGCGTCACGGCGCAGGACAGCGCCACGCTGACGCTCGAACAGGATTTCGAGCGCGCCGACAACCCGTATCGCTATCACGCGCGGCAGGAGATTACTCTTTCCGAAGCGGGGCTTCGTCTATCGCTCACCGTGCGCAATGACGGCGCGCGCGCCATGCCATTCGGCATCGGCTTTCACCCCTGGTTTCCGAAATCGCCGCGCACCACGCTGGCCTTTGCCTCGCACGGTGTGCTGGGGCGGGATGCACGCGGCCTGCCGATCCTGCCGCCGCGGACCGTGCCGGCTTTTGAGCCCGCCTCCCCCGCCCCCCTCGGGACGCTGCCCTGGTTCGACGGATTCTTGGACGGCTGGGAGCCCCGCCAGGCGCGGCTGGAGCGGCCCGAGGACGACCTCGCCCTGGAGCTGGAAGCCGAGGGCGCCTTCCGCCATCTCCATGTCTTCGTCCCGGATGACCGCGCTGTCCTGTGCGCGGAACCGGTGAGCCACGCGCCCGACGTGATCAACCGCCCCGAACTCGGCACCGCCAACGCCATGAAGAGGCTTGCGCCCGGCGAGGCGATGGCCGGCACGATGACGATCCAGGCGATGCCCCTCCGCACGATGCCCTTTTCCACCACGAGGCACAGACGATGACCCGCAAGACCTATGACCAGCTCCGTTCCTCGCGCTGGTTCGCGCCGGACGACCAACGGTCATCGGGGCACCGTTCGCGCACGCTGCAGATGGGCTACGACCCGGCCGACTGGGAAGGAAAGCCGGTCATCGCCATCATCAACACCTGGTCGGACGCGCAGCCCTGCCACGCCCATTTCAAGGACCGCGTGGAATGGGTGAAGCGCGGCATCCTTCAGGCGGGCGGCTTTCCGGTCGAACTGCCGGCCATGTCGCTCTCGGAAAGCTGGGTCAAGCCGACCACCATGCTCTATCGCAACATGCTGGCGATGGAGACGGAGGAGCTGCTGCGCTCGCATCCGATCGACGGCGCGGTGCTGATGGGCGGCTGCGACAAGACCACGCCGGCCCTGGTCATGGGCGCGATCTCGGTCGGCCTGCCCTTCGTCTTCCTGCCGGCCGGGCCCATGCTGCGCGGCAATTATGCCGGCAAGTATCTCGGTTCCGGCACAGACATGTTCAAATATTGGGACGAGCGGCGCGCCGGCACCATCACCAAGGAAGAATGGATGGGCATGGAGGCCGGCATCGCGCGCTCCTACGGCCACTGCATGACCATGGGCACCGCCAGCACGATGACCGCGATCGCCGAGGCGATGGGCCTGTCGCTGCCGGGTTCGTCGTCGATCCCCGCCGCCGACGCCAATCACCAGCGCATGTCCACCCAATGCGGCCGGCGCGCCGTCGAGATGGTGTGGGAAGACCTGACGCCGGAAAAGATCATCACCCCCGCCGCCGTGGAAAACGCCGTCACGGTGGCCATGGCGACCGGCTGCTCGACCAACGCCATCATCCATCTGATCGCCATGGCGCGGCGAGCCGGCATTCAGCTTGAGCTGGACGACCTCGACCGGATCGGCCGCACAACGCCCGTCCTCGCCAATATCCGTCCCTCCGGCACGCAATATCTGATGGAGGATTTCTTCTATGCCGGCGGCCTGCGCGCGCTGATGAAGCAATTGGGCGACAAGCTCGATGCCTCGGCCATCACCGTGACCGGCCGGCCGCTGGTCGAGGGGCTGGAGGACGTGAAGATCTACAATGAGGACGTGATCCGGCCGCTCTCCAACCCGGTCTATCACGAGGGCTCGCTGGCCGTGCTCAAGGGCAATCTCTGCCCGGACGGGGCCGTCATCAAGCCGGCCGCCTGCGACCCGAAATTCCACAGGCATGTCGGTCCGGCGCTGGTGGCCGACAGCTATCCGGAACTGAAGAAGATCATTGACGATCCGGATTATCCGATGACGCCCGACACCGTGCTGGTGCTACGCAATGCGGGGCCGCAGGGCGGGCCCGGCATGCCGGAATGGGGCATGATTCCGATGCCCAAGGCGCTGCTGAAGCTGGGCCTGCGCGACATGGTGCGCCTCTCGGATGCGCGCATGTCGGGCACGTCCTTCGGCGCCTGCGTCCTGCATGTCGCGCCGGAATCCTATGTCGGCGGCCCGCTTGCGCTGTTGAAGACCGGGGATATGGTCGAGCTCGACATTCCGGCGCGCCGGCTCGACATGCTGGTCAGCGAGGAGGAGCTCGCGACGCGACGCGCGGCCTGGGTCGCGCCGCCGCCCCGCTACGGACGCGGCTATGGCCTGATGTTCTCCAAGCATATCGAGCAGGCCGACAAGGGTTGCGACTTCGACTTCCTACGCACCGAGTATGGCCGCCCCGTCGACGAGCCGGTCATCTACTAGCGCCTTGAAGAGATCGTGAGCGACATGAGCACCTACATCCTTTCCGACGAGACGCGGGCGAAGCTGTCGAAGATCTCGACCGCATCCGTCGCCAGCGCCTTGTACAAGCGCGGCCTGCGCAACCAGTTCATCCAGGGCGTCAGCCCCGTCCGCTGGAAGGGCCGCAACATGGTCGGCCAGGCCTTCACGCTGCGCTACATCCCGGCGCGCGAAGACCGCAACCCGATGGAAGTCTTCCGCAATCCAGATCACCCACAGCGCGTGGCGATGGAAACCTGTCCGCCCGGCCACGTGCTGGTGATGGACAGCCGCAAGGATCCGCGCGCCGCGTCGGCGGGTTCGATCCTGATCACGCGGCTGGCCAAGCGCGGCTGCGCCGGCGTCGTCACCGATGGCGGATTTCGCGATGCCGAGGGCATCGCCCAGCTCGACATGCCCGCCTACCACCAGCGCCCCAGCGCGCCGACCAACCTGACGCTGCACGAGGCGCTCGACATCAACGTGCCGATCGCCTGCGGCGACGCGGCGGTCTTCCCCGGCGACGTGCTGGTCGGCGATGGCGACGGCGTCATGGTCATTCCCGCCCACCTTGCCGATGAGATCGCCAACGAGTGCACCGGCATGGAGCAGTTCGAGGTGTTCGTGCTCGAACAGGTCGAGGCCGGCGCGCCGATCATCGGCCTCTACCCCCCCACCAGCGAAAAGGCCCAGGCCGACTACGCCCGGTGGCGCCAGGAGAAGGGCCTCTAGGGCCGCCGCGGGCGGTGCGCGTGAAGGCGGCTCGGCATCAAGCGCGGGGCGACAGGCCCGAGAAGAAGTCTTCCCCCGCGAAAAGCTGGGCCATCGCCTCGTCGGAGCGGTCGAGATGGCGGACCAGAAGCTGGACCGACAACTCGGGATCCCGGACAGCGAGCGCCTCGACGATCCCTTGATGCTCGTCGAGCGTTGCATCGGCTCGCCCCATCGCCGGCAGGGCCATGAAGCGCGTGCGGTCGATCTGCGCCTTGGCGCCGTCGATCATCCGCCAGAGCCGGGGAAAGCCGCTCAGATTGCAGATTGCGGCATGAAATCGGTCGTCGAGATCGATCAGTTCCGCGAAATGCTCCCCTTCGGCAGCCCGGCGCTGCTGGCGCAGCAACAACTCGAATTCGTCCAGATTAGCCTGGGTGACATGCTGCGCAGCATGGCGGATGCCCTCGATCTCGAGCGCGCGGCGAATGAGCCGCCCCTCCTCCCAGCGCAGCCGGTCCACCGGCGAGACATAGGTGCCGGCCTGCGGGCGGATCACCACGAGCCCGTCGGAGGCAAGCTGGCGAAATGCCTCGCGCAGCGGCGACCGGGAAATATCGAAGCGCCCCGTCACCAGCGCCTCGGGAATGGGGTCCCCGGGCAACAGACGCCAATGCGCGATCGCCCGCCGCAATAGCCCATAGACCTGCTCGCCGATCGGGCGCGAGCGGTCGATCGCCGCGTCCGCGGGAAACGGATCGTCTCGCCGCAGCCGCTCGGCCGCTCCGGCAGTTTTTCGCTTCGACATTGCGATGGCCATTGACACCCCCAAACTAGGATCCTAGCATCTCACAATAATAAGACCCGCTGAACAACAGCGATTGATCAATATGATCAAAATAATAAGAACAGACTTCCCGGTTGGAAACCAAACGCCAAGGTAACGCCACTACCAAAGCAGCAAGCATAGAGTGCTGTCAGCCTCTTTGATCGCCGGACATTCATGTCCTGCGCCGGGACGGCCTTGTCAGCTAACGCCCTAAATCTGTCTAGACGTTCCATTGCTTGTCACCTCCGAAGATCTGATGGTCTCGGCGGCCCTATCTCGCGCGCACTGACATGGAGGAAAAATGTCAGAGGACTTTTCCGGTCTTGGGATGAATCTCGGGAACCTTTCGCGGCTGTCCAAGGCCAAAACCCGCTCGATCAGCCCGGAGAATTTCACCGGCGAGAAGGGCAAGGGCGGCATGGCGCTGGAGGGCACGGGCGCCAGCTGCGCCCGCGGCCTCGGCAAGAATGGCGACGGACTCGGCTGGAAAGTCTCGCCTTCGGTCGAGATCCAGCCCGGCGAAACCTTTGTCATGGGCGACGTTGAGGGCCCCGGCGCGATCCAGCAGATCTGGTGCGTCGTCTCGAATGTCCGCTGGCGCAACCTGATTCTGCGTATTCATTGGGACGACCAGGAGACGCCCTCGGTCGAATCCCCGCTGGGCGACTTCTTTGCCTGCGGCTGGAATCGCTTCGCGCAGGTTTCCTCCCTCGCCGTCTGCGTCAATCCGGGCCGCGCCTTCAATTGTTACTGGGAGATGCCGTTCCGCAAGCGGGCCAGGATTACCCTGGAAAACCGCGATCCCGTCGAGCCGGTGATCCTCTACTACCAGATCAACTACACGCTGACCGACGTCCCCGCGGACGCCGCCTATTTCCACGCCCAGTTCCGCCGCACTAACCCGCTGCCGTTTGGCGAGGACTACACGATCCTCGATGGCGTCAAGGGTCAGGGCCACTATGTCGGTACCTACATGGCCTGGGGCGTCAACAATGCCGGCTGGTGGGGCGAAGGCGAGATCAAGTTCTTCATGGACGGGGACAAGGAATTCCCGACCATCTGCGGCACGGGAACCGAGGATTACTTCTGCGGCGCCTATAATTTCGACGGCGGCGTCATTGATCCCAACATGACCAGCGCCTATCGCGAGTATTCGACCGCCTATGCCGGCCTGCCGCAGGTGCTCAGGCCCGACGGGACCTACCAGTCGCAGACCCGTTTCGGCATGTATCGCTGGCACATCATGGATCCGATCCGCTTCGATACGGACCTCAAGGTGACGATCCAGGCGATCGGCTGGCGCACCGAAAAGAAGAACCGGCGCTATCTGCCGCTGCAGGATGACATCGCCTCCGTCGCGTTCTGGTACCAGACGATTCCCGCGGCGCCCTTCCCGCCCCTGCCGGACGCGGACTACCTCGAGATCATCTGAGGCGCGGAGGCAGGTCTTTCTGAATGGCGGCGAAGTCTCTTTGCCGCCCTCCCCGGCCCGAAACGGCCGCATCCAGCAAGTCTTTCCGGGGCGCCACACTCCGGAAAGACCAGGCCGTCCGGGCGAAGTCGCCCGAGCGACCTCCTGAGCCCGATGCAACAGGACGGGACTACCGCCCATGAGACTTCTCGGCCAGATCGCAACCCGACTGATCTCCTACATACTGGTGATCGCCTTCGGCTTGACCGTGGTCTTCTTCGTTCCCCGCTTTGCACCCAACGATCCCGTCGAGGCGATGCTGGCCAAGGTCAGTTCGCAGGGCGCCTATATGGACGCCGCCCAGTCCGATGCGCTCCGCGCTTCGCTGACCGACGCCTTCGGGCTGCAGGGATCGCTGCTCACGCAGTATTGGAACTTCGTCAAGCGCATCGTGCTCACCGGCGATTTCGGACCGTCGCTGGCGATGTACCCGACGCCGGTCAGCCAATTGATCGCGCAGGCGCTGCCCTGGACCTTCGGGCTGCTGTTGACCTCAACGCTGATCGCCTGGGTTCTCGGCAATTTCGTCGGGCTCTGGGCAGGATGGCGCCCCAATCGCGCCTCGTCGCGGATCATGGAAGGGCTCGCGATCGTCGTCTATCCGATCCCCTATTACATCCTGGCCCTCGTTCTCTCGATCCTGTTCTCCTATGTCTGGCCGATCTTTCCGCTGACGGCCTCGGTGCATGGCGCACCCTGGAGCTTCGCCTTCATCAAGAGCGTGATCTGGAACTCCATCCTGCCGGCGCTTTCGATCGTGCTGGTGGTGTTCGGCTGGTGGGTGATCAGTTCCAAGGCGCAGACGACGCAGCTCGCCGAGGAAGAATTCGTCCGCTACGCCCGCCTGAAGGGACTTGGCGACGGGCGTATCCTGACGCGCTACGTTCTGCCCAACGCGATCCTGCCGCAGATAACCTTCCTCGCCCTGCAGATCGGCCTGATGTTCAACGGTTCGATCGTCACGGAAATCCTGTTCGAATATCCGGGCCTCGGCCACCTGATCTACATGGCCGTGATCCAGGGCGACTATAATCTTCTGATGGGCACGATCAGCCTGTCGATCATCGCGGTCGCGACCGCCACCATGATCATCGACCTGATCTACCCGCTCCTCGATCCGCGCATCCGGGCGAGGTGATCATGCGCTCCTTCAAGCTCCCCAAGATCGGCTCCTTCCGGCTCGGCCTCGGCCTGTCGCTACTTCTGATCTTCGTCATCCTCGGCCTGATCCTGCCCTGGTTCGCGCCGGTCAATCCGCTGACCTGGTACAAGTCGCCCCGCAACCAGGGTCCGAGCCTGCATCATCTGCTGGGCACCACCAATCTCGGCCAGGACATCTTCTGGCTGCTGACCTGGGCGCTGCAGAATTCGCTGATCCTCGGCCTCACGGTCGCGTTCTTCTCGACGCTGATCGGCGTTTTCGCCGGCCTCGCCGCGGGCTATTCCGGAGGCTGGCTCGACCGGGTGCTATCCTTCTTCATGGATGCGCTGCTCTGCATCCCTAGCCTGCCGATCCTGATCCTGCTCGCCGCCCTGTTCGGCGGCCAGCTGTCGCTGCCGATCGTCGGCGTCGCTCTGGTATTGTTCAACTGGCCCTATCCCGGCCGTCAGGTGCGCGCCGTGGCGCTGACCATGCGCGAGCGGGAGTTCATCAACGTCGCCTGGTTCTCCGGCGAGTCCCGGCTGAAGATCCTCGGCCGGCACATCTTCCCCTATATTGCCGGCTGGTCGGCGGCCAATTTCATCAACACGGTGCTGGTCGGCATCGCCACCGAGACGAGTCTCGCCGTCATCGGTCTGTCGAGCGCGCAGCAGGCGACGATCGGCACGATGATCTACTGGGCGCTCAAATATCAGGCGCTGCTGGCGCAACGCTATCTCTGGGTCGGCGCCCCGGTGCTCGCCATCGTGCTGATGTTCATCTCGCTGTTCCTGATCTCTTCGGGTCTGGCGATCCGTTCCGCGGCCCGGAGGATCGGCTGATGATCGAGCTCAAGAACGTCCGCGCCGGCTACGGCACGCCCGAGGCCTTCGTCGCCGCCGTCGATGACGTGACCCTGACGGTGCAGGACAACGAGATCCTCGGCATCGCAGGGGAATCCGGCTGCGGCAAGTCCACGCTGATGCGCACGCTCTATGGTGACTTTTCCGGCGGCCTGAAGATGGCCGGCGGCACGGTCAAGGGCAGCTTCACCGATCCGGAGAGCGGCCGCGTCACCACCAGCGAGGCCGCCAAGTTCCAGGACCTCTGGTGGGACGTGATGTCCTACGTGCCGCAGGGCTCGATGAGCGTGCTGAACCCGATCATGAAGGTCGAGAACCAGATCGTCGACGCGCTGCCGAAACGCGAGAAGAAGGGCAGCAAGGCCGAGCTGCGCCAGCGCATCGTCGAGTTTCTCGCCGGCTTCGGCCTGCCGGAAACGGTGCTCGACAGCTATCCGCACCAGCTTTCCGGCGGCATGCGCCAGCGCGTGCTGGTGGCGATCGCCGCCTTCGTCCGGCCGCGCCTGATCCTCGCGGACGAGCCGACCACCGCGCTCGACGTCGTCGTGCAGAAGCGCATCCTGCTGATGCTGGTCGAGATCCAGCGACGGCTGAAGAACACGCTTGTGCTCGTCTCGCACGATCTCGGCGTCCACTACCAGATCACCGACCGCATCGCGATCGCCTATGCCGGAAAGATCGTCGAGGTCGGGCCGACGTCGGAGGTGTTCGAGAATCCGCGCCATCCCTACACCGAGGCCCTGATCGGCGCGCTGCCACGCGTCGGCCAGAAGGGCGAGCGCGTTGGCCTTGAGGGCCGGCCGCCCAGCCTGGCCTCGCCGCCGGACGGATGCCGTTTCGCGGCGCGTTGTCCCGAGGCGCAGGCGATCTGCCGCCAAAGCTCGCCGCCTCTGGTCGATAAGGCGCCGAACCACGCCTCCGCCTGTCATTTCCGCTGAAGGGAACGCGCATGACCCCCACGCCCGTCCCGCACGACAAGCCGGTCCTCGAGATCGACGCGCTGCGCAAGGTCTACCGCGCCGGCGGCCTGTTCAGCGGCAAGCAGCTGGCCGCCGTCGATGGCGTCTCGCTAACCCTTTCGTCGCAGCCCCAGGTCTTTTCCATCGTCGGCGAATCCGGTTCCGGCAAGACGACGCTGGCCCGCATGATCCTGCGTCTGGTCGAGCCGACCAGCGGCGAGATCCGTCTTGGCGGCCGGCCTCTCACCGGCAAGCACAAGGATCGGATCGACGATTTCGAGTTCCGGCGCCTTGTGCAGCCGATCTTCCAGAACCCGTTCGAAGCCTTCAGCGCCTACCTGCCGCTCGACAGCTACCTGATCAACACGGCCAGGAACCTGAAGGTGGCGGAGAAGACCACGGACGGCGCCGATGTCGTGGAGGATGCCTTGCGCTCGGTGGGGCTCTCCTTCGACCGGGTGCGCGGCAAATATATCCGCCAGTTTTCCGGCGGCGAGTTGCAGCGCATCTCGATCGCGCGGGCGCTGATCCCCAACCCGCGCCTGATCGTCGCCGACGAGCCGGTTTCGATGGTCGATGCGTCGCTTCGGATGAACATCGTCAACCTGTTCAAGACGATCAAGGAGGAGAAAGGCGTCTCCTTCGTCTACATCACGCACGATCTTTCGACGGCTTATTATCTGTCGGATCACGTCGTGATCATGAACACGGGTCGGATTGTCGATGCCGGCGTGCCGCAGGACATCCTGGCCAATCCGCGCGAGGCCTATACCCGCGAGCTGATGGGCGCCATTCCGCGTCTTGGCGAGCGCTGGGCCGAGATCGAGCAGATCAAGGCCGATGCACGCGAACGCGACGCCGAACCGCGCCGCGCGCGGGCCTGAGGAGAACCAACCTACCGACGCCGGATCCGACAGCTGCCAAGGGGCCGACCGCCAGAAACAGAGAGCCTCACTGTCGAACCCGCCGTCCGACTGCCGGACTGCACCATACCATCGAGGAGGAACGCATGACCGAGACTTCCAGGACTCCACGCCGCCGGGGCATCGCCGTCCTCGGCGCCGCCCTGTTCATGGCCAGCACCATGCTGACCGTGGCGCCCGCCTTTGCCCAGGACATGACCGACGTCGGCACGCCGCGCGACCAGACGCTGATCGTCGACATGCTGAACGCCCGCGTCGCCAACCCGGGAACGATGAACCCCTACCAGCAGGGCGTCACGATCAACCAGGGCATGCATCAGATGGCCTCGGCCCTGATGTGGGATATCGACACCGCCTCGGGCAAGCAGATCCCCGATCTCGCCGCCGCGATGCCGGAGGCGCTGAACAAGGATTACACCAAATTCCGCGTCAAGCTGCGCGAGGGCCTGACGTGGAGCGACGGAAAGCCGTTCTCGGCCGATGACGTCGTCTTCACCGCCGACATGATCGCCAAGACCCCGGCGATCGCCTACAGCGCGGCCTTCAACGCCGCGATCAAGAAGTTCACGAAGGTCGACGACAACACGATCGAGATCGAGACGACCAAGCCGACGCCTCGCCTGTCGCTGGTTCTCGGCTCGCTGATCTATGGCAACCCGTTCCACGTCGTACCCAAGCACATCTGGGAAAAGGAAGACCCGGCCACCTTCACCAATTTCCCGCCGGTCACGATCAGCGCCTACAAGTACAAGAGCTCCGACCCGAACGGCTCGTGGTTCCTGTGGGAGAAGCGCGAGGACTGGAAGAACTCGGATGTCGGCCAGATCGTCGGCGAGCCGAAGGCGCAATATGTCCTGTTCCGCTCCTATGGCACCGAGGAAAAGCGCGTCCTCGCCATGGCGCAGAACCAGATGGACATCCTGACGGACATTTCGCCGGAAAGCCTCGATATCCTGCAGAAGCAGAATCCGAAGGTGAAGGCGTGGTTCAAGGGCTTCCCCTATGCCAACCTCGACGATCCGTGCGAGCGCGGCATCCACTTCAACACGTCGAAGCCGCCCTATGACAAGGCGGAGACCCGCTGGGCGCTGGCGCTTGCCATGAACCTGCAGCAGGCCTCGATCGCCACCTTCTCCGGCATGCTGCGCGCCTCGCCGCTGGCCCTGCCGCCGACCAAGGTGCTGATGGACACCTATCACAAGCCGATGGTGCCCTGGCTGAAGGAGTTCGCGCTCGCCGACGGCTACAAGCCCTTCGACGCCGACTATGCCGTCCGGCTTGGCGAGCAGCTGCGCTCGGAAAGCGTCGAGGCGATCCCGACCGATCCGGACCAGCTCCGCGACCTGCTCGGCGTCGGCTGGTGGAAGTTCGATCCCGAACAGGCGACCAAGATGCTGGAAGCCCAAGGCTTCAAGAAGGAAGGCGACAAGTGGCTGATGCCGGACGGCAAGCCCTGGACGATCAACATCCTGGCTCCGGCCGATTTCGAGGTGCAATCGCAGCGCCTTGCCTTCGCCGCCGCCAATGAGTGGGTCGCCTTCGGCATCGACGCCAAGGTGCAGCAGATGCAGGACGGCCCGTTCTTCACGGCCGAGAACACCGGCAATTATGAAGTCGGCTCCTATTGGGGCGCCTCGTGCGGCATCGTGCCGGATCCGTTCGTCCGTCTCGAAGGCTGGCACAAGGATTATGTCCGCCCGAACGGCACGGCGGCCTCTTCCAACCAGGGCCGCTATGTCGACGATGCGCTCAGCGCCAAGATCGACACGCTGCGCTCGATCCCGGCCGACGATCCGCAGATCGTGCCGCTCGGCACCGAGATGCTGAAGGATCTGGTCAAGGGCCTGCCCTCGATCGAGATGTTCGGCACCTCGAAGTTCGTCCCGGTGAACGAGACCTACTGGAAGAACTACCCGAGCGCCGAGAACTACTATGAGGGCCCGTGGTGGTGGTGGTCGAACTTCAAGTTCATCGCCGCGAAGATCGAGCCGAACAAGGGCTGATCCCGGCGACTTCATCGAACCGGACCCGGGGGCGCGAGCCCCCGGACCTTTTTTCAACCTGACTGGAAGATCTCTCCCGCCCCGATGCGATGAGACGCTATGCGTCTTGCTTCAGCCTGAAGTCCGCATTGGCCTGCATGAGTTCCCTTGCGATGCGCGTGATGTCAGCGACGATCGCCGGATCCGAGGCGGTCTCGAAGAACGGGCCGATCGGACCGGTATCGGCGATGCCCGCCAGGCGGATCGCGTCATGCACGACGGGGATCGCCGAATAGGCGCCGCGCGCGGCGTCGAAATCCACGAAGACCTGGCTGAGGCTGTCGATCGCGGCGCGGTCTCCCCGTTTGACGGCTTCCAGCAAAGCCTGGGAGATGTGCGGCGCCAACAGGCCCGTGCCGGAGGTGTAGCCCTGGATGCCGTATTTCGAGCTTTCGACGATGGTCAGTTCGCCCGCGCCGTCGATCAGGCGGTCGGCCGAGCCGACCAGGTCGAGCAGCGCGGTCAGATGCGGCGACTGGCCGGTTTCATCCGGGACGATGCCATACTCGACCCCGCAAAGCGCACCATCCTTCAGCAGCGCCGCGACGTCCTGCGGCGTCAGATAATCGAGCGCCTTGAAGAACACCATCAGCGGCTTGCCGTACGCGTCGGCCAGCTTGCGGATGCCGGTCGCCACGCCCTGCGGCTGCACCAGCCAGAACGGCAGCAGGATCGCGGTCGGGAAATCGCGCTCGCGCAGCATAGCGACCTGGTCGATCGCCTTGCCATAGTCGCCGCCGATCGCCGGCACCATCCATGCGTCTTCGGACGGCGCCACGGCCTCGATCAGGTCGAGCACCGCGCCATATTCGCTGAGCCTCGCATGGAACAGGTTGGCGATGCCGCCATACATGAACGAGCGGACCCCGGCGGAGGCGAGCCAATCGACGATCTTGCGGCTTTCACCGAGGTTAATGCCGCCATCCGAATTCCGGGCGATGGGCGGCAACGCGATGATGGAGGCAACGAGGTCTTCGGGCGTGACGGGGGTGGTCTTCATGGCAGGCTCCGGGGAACGATCGGGGGAGGAAGGTCAGGCGCGAAGGACGGCTGGCCGGGGGTGGAAGCGGGAGGGCGTCGGCCACGAGCAAGGCGAGCGCCATCGCGCCGCGATTGGCGGCGACGGTCTTTGCCGGGGGCGAAGGGGGCCGGGCTAGTTGGCGTAGGCTTTGAGGACGATGCGTTCGACCAGCCCGATCAACGCATAGAGAAGAATGGAAAAGGCGGTCGTCAGCGCGACGCGC
This sequence comes from Kaistia defluvii, assembly GCF_040548815.1. Lineage (NCBI taxonomy): Bacteria > Pseudomonadati > Pseudomonadota > Alphaproteobacteria > Hyphomicrobiales > Kaistiaceae > Kaistia > Kaistia defluvii. The sequence goes on from NZ_JBEPSM010000004.1 coordinate 331,514, forward strand.
GCCCAGAGCCCCTCGTAATCCGAGACGGCGGCCGTGGTGACGATCCCATAGCCGAGCCCCTTGCCCGTCGCGAGCCAGGCCGCCAGCAAGGCGCCCGTGATGGCGAGCGGCGCAGCGGTGCGCAGCGAGGTGAACAGCGCGGGCAACGCGCTTGGAATCTGCACCGTCATCAGCGTCTTGAAGCGCGAGGCGCCAAAGACCTTCATCAGGTCGCGCGAGCGGGCCGGCGTCTGCGCCAGCGCCAGCGTCATGTTCACCAGAGTCGGAAAAAAGGTGACGATCGCGCCGATCATGACGACGGCCAGCATGTTGCGGCCGAACACCAAGGTCACCAGCGGCGCCATCGCGACGAGCGGTATCGAGCGCAGCGCGATCGCCACGCCCATGAAGGCGCGCTCGACCCCGCCCCAGAGATTGAAAGCGACCGCGACCAGGACGGCGGCCACGGTGCCGACGACAAGCCCGGCCGCGCTGTCGCGGATCGTGACGACCGCCTCCCGCATCAACTGCGCGCGGTTCTGCGCGCCCATCAGCGGGTCGACGAGATAGTTCCAGACCTCCAGCGGGCCCTTGCCGAAGAAGGGCGGCACGGAAAAGCCGCGCAATATCGCCCACCAGACGAAAAGCACGAGGCCGAGCGAACCGACCGCCGAGGCGATCGCCATCGCCCAGCCGCCCTGGCCGCCGGCCTTCGCATGCAGGCCGCCAATGTCGGTGGAGACTTCCCGCGCCCAGGGCGTCATCAGGCGGGCGACCAGGCTGGTCGCCGCATAGGCGATTGCCGCGAGCACGCTGGCGACAACCGCGATCGCCCAGGTCCGGGGAATCTCCATTGCCTGCTGCGAATTGACCAGCATCAGACCGAGCCCGGTTTCCGTGCCGCCCATATATTCGCCGACGATCGCGCCGAGGATGGCCGCCGGGGCCGCAATGCGCAGCGCGGCGAAAAGGTGCGGCAGGGCCGAGATTAGCCGGACCTTGAACAGCTTGTGCCAGGTGCCGCCGCCAAAGCCGTGCACCAGGTCCAGCATGGTGCGGTCGACATGGCGAAGGCCCGTCACCGTGCCGATCAGCGTGGTGAAGAACACCGATAGCGCCGCCAGCACCACCTTGGGCGTATCGCCGGAAAACAGGATCATCATCAGCGGCCCGATCGCGACGATCGGCAGGCAATAGGAGACGATGCCGAGCTGCAGGATCGGCCGTTCCAGAAACGGAATGGCGACGGCGACGAGAGCCAGCAGGATCGCGAGACTGTTGCCCCACAGCCAGCCGCGAAACGCCGCCGAAACCGTGTAGGAGGCCGCATCCGCATAGAAGGCGAAGCCGTCGGAATGCATCTGCCGCGCGATCTGGAGCGGAGACGGAATCGTGCCATTGCCCGAGGAGATAAAGAGCACCGCCAGCTGCCAGAGCAGCACGAGGGCCGCAAGGCCTGCGGTCGCATACAGAATTCCGGCCCAGTTCAACGCGCGCAGCCGGTCGAGGGGCTGAACCAGAGTCGCCGCGGTCATAGGGCCGGTTCCATGTCGTCGGCCTTAGCGCCGAACAGCAACTCGCTGAAAACGTCGCAAAGCCGGTGGAATTCTGGCGTGCGCATCATCTCCGGCGTGCGCGGGCGCGGCAGGTCGATCGCCAGCGTCTCGACGATGCGTCCGGGGCGCGCGGTCATGACCGCCACCGTATCGGACAGGAAAACGGCCTCCGAAATCGAATGCGTCACCAGCACGGTGGTCGTGCGGCGCTCCATCCAGATCCGCTGCAGGCCGAGATTGAGCCGCTGGCGCATCATGTCGTCGAGCGCGCCAAACGGCTCGTCCAGCAGCAGCGCCTTCGGCTGGTTGACCAGCGCGCGGGCAATGGCGACGCGCTGGCGCATGCCGCCGGAAAGCTGCGCCGGCCGCGCCTTCTCGAAGCCCTGGAGGCCGACCAGCGCGATCAGGTCGCGGACCGCTGCGTCCTGCCCCGTCATGCCGCTGATCTCCAGCGGCAGGCGGATATTGTCCTCGACCGAACGCCAGGCGAGCAGCGAGGCATCCTGGAACGCGATGCCGATCTCGTGGTTGGCGCGCGATACACCGGGCGACTTGCCATGAATCAGCGCGCTGCCATTGGTGGGCACTTCGAGATCCGCCAGGATCCGCAGGATCGTCGACTTGCCGCAGCCCGACGGCCCGAGCAGGGACACGAAGGACCCGGCCGGAGTGCGCAGATCCGCGTCATGCAGGGCCGTCACCATGCGCCCCTGCAGCGAAAAGCTCTTGGAGAGCCCATAGAGCACGATGCCGCTGGCATCCCCGTTTGGACGCGTCGACGGGTTCGCCCTCGGCTTCATCTCGAACGTCACGTTGGACTGCTCCATCGGATGGATCCCGTTTCGGCCTGCGGGTGGCGCGGCGCAGGATGCAGGCCGCGCCATGCCAGAATCAGGCCGGCGTCTTGGCGCGGAGCGCGTTCAAATAGTCGAGATATTTGGTATCGACCCCCTCGAGCATGTTTTCGAGATCGCCGCCGCCGGCGCTCGTCCAGTGCTCGGGGCCACGGCCGAGCTCGACACCGCGGCGGGTGTGATAATCGACCATGAAATCCTGGATCTCGAACTGGCGCTCGCCGCGCGACGTCACTTCGATCGCCCACTGCGCCAGTTGCGGCGCGGTGCGGTCCTTCTTGTTGGTGACGATGATCCGAACCGCCTGAACGGCATAGATCCAGCGCTCGGTGCGATCGGAATAGCGCTGCCGCTGGGCGTTGAGCGCCTCGATGATCGCGGGCGCCGTCACCAGGCCAAAGCCGACTTCTTCCGTGGCGATGATCTCGATCCGCCGCCAGAGCAGCTCTTCCGTCTCGAGGCCGCTTTGATGCAGTTCGAACGCGGCCAGGATCGCTTCCTCGAGCCAGCCGCGACGGACCGACTTCTGGAAGACGGACCGGACTTCATCGACCGGATAGCCGTTGATCGTCTTGGTGCGGGACCAGACATCCGCGCTCTGGTAATTCTGGGTCATGCTGGATTTCCTGTCGAACGAAAGCCGTCGGTCCCGGACATGGAAGCCTGGGACGTCGGGAATGCAGAAGGCGGCTCCGCTGCTGCGATGGCCTGGGTCGCCGGGCGGCCCGGCAGGCGCGTGAGCCGCCCGGCGAAACCGTCTCAGAGCGTGGTCTTGCCCTGGAAGGCCTCTTCGAGGATCTCGTTGGTGAAGAGGTCCTTCTTGGCGACGATGCCGGCCGTTGCCAGCGTGGCGATGGTCTCGTCGACCGACTTGTCGGTCATCCAGAACAGGCCGTGCTTCTGCGTGTCGGCGGTGACCATCAGCTCGTTGGTCGCGGCGGCGGATTTCTCCTGCGCCGCCTTGTCGAGGCCGTTGCCCTTGCCATAGACATCGACGGTCAGCTGGGCCGACAGCGCCGGATTCTTGACCGCTTCCTGCCAGCCGCGGATCGCGCCGCGCATGAAGGCCACGACCTGGGCGCGCTTCTCCTTGTCCTTCAGCGTCGCCTCGGTGACGAGGTAGTTGCAGTTGAACATCGGGTAGCCGTAGTCCGCCATCAGCAGGTAGCTGACGTCCTGGCCCTTCTGGCGCAGCTGGACGACATCGTCGTTGGAAAAGCCGAAGAAGGCATCGAGTTCCCCGGAGACCAGCGGCGTGAAATCATGCTGGGCGGGAACGGTGTTGACGCTGGCGGGATCGATGCCGTTGATCTTCAGGAAGGCGTTCCAGACGACCTGATTGTTGGCCTGGATACCGACCGTCTTGCCCACCAGATCCTTGGGCGCCTTGAGCCCGGTTTTGGTCAGCGAGATGATCGAGGACGGCGACTTCTGGTAATTGGTGCCGATGATCTTGAGCGGCGCGCCCTTGGCGACCGCATTGGCCGTGTTGTCGGTGCTGTTCTGCCCGATCAGCGCCTTGCCGGAGATGACGATCGGCTCCGCCGAGACGCTCGGACCGCCCGCCAGCAGATCGACCGCGATCCCCTCCTGCTCGAAATACTTGTTCGCATCGGCGATGTACTCGCCGGCGAACTGGAAGTTTTTCACCCAGCCAAGCTGGTAGGCCATCTTTCCAAGCTTCGGCGTGTCGGCCAGGGCGCGGGAGGTAACCAGGGCCGGAGCCGCGAGGGCGGCGGCGCTAACCTTGATGAAGGTCCGTCTATCCATATCGATGGGCTCCGAAAGATACTCTGGGTGTGACGAAGGCGTATTCCAGGCTCGAGAGCGGGAGATCCGTCGCCGGGGAACGGCCATTTCCGATCCGGCTATGAACATCGCGTTACATGAAGACTGTCACGACGTTATAATTTGTACAATCAGGCCGAGTGCTGAAATGGTAGCCATGCCGCCGGTCGAAAACACCAGCGAAAACAAGGTGCCGCGCTGTGTTGCCTAGCAAGATGAGGATGGACTGATCATTCCCGCGTCAGTCCGCCCGCACAGTGGCACGCGCCGACGCCACACGAAGGCGACCGGACCGTACGGCGTAGGCAGCCGCGCACGCACGGCCAGAGGCCGGCCACGGCATGCGGCATTCGTTCGATGGCAGAGGAAGAGGCTTGCGGCTCGCGGGATCCGCCGGCGGACCTACGGACCGGGGCGTTCGAGCCAGGGCAGTTCGAGCGCCGTATACTGCTCGGCAAGCTCGACGGCCCGCTTGGTGCGGTGGGCAACGGCGGCGACCAGCGCCTCGATCAGCGTGATCGCGCTGGCGTTCGACATCGAGCCGAACTGGCGCTCGGCGCGGCAGAACAGGTTGATGTCGGCGAGCGGCGCCAGCGGCGAATGATGGCTGTCCGTGATGGCAAGCACCTTGGTGCCGCGGGCGCGGGCGAGGCTTGCGAGCTGGATCACGTCCTTGATGTAGTTTGGAAAGGCGATGGCGATCGCGAGATCGTTTCGGTCGAGCTCGGTGAACTGTCGCGCGACGCCGATGGCGCCGCCATAATTGGCGATCGAGGTCACGTTGCGGCGCAGGCGCTGCAGCTCGTTGCTCAGGATCGCCGCGCAGCTGGCACCATTGTCGAGGCCGAAGACGATGATGTTCCGGGCCGCCAGCACCGCGTCGACCGCCTGGTTGGCGCGCTCGTCGCTGAGCGCGTCCATCGTGTTCTGCACATTCGCGATATCCTCGTTCATCGAGGCCTTGAACACGTCGAGGCTGGTCGAGCTGCGCGATACCTGAACCTGCAGCCGCTTGACCGGATCAAAGGCCGGCTCGAAGCTCCGGATCAGCTCGGTGCGGAATTCGGCATAGCCGGAATAGCCGATCGCCCGCGCGAACCGATTGGCCGAGGCGACGGAAACGTCGAGATCCTTCACCGCCTCATGGATGCTGATCCGCGCGACCTTCACCGGTTCCGCGAGCACGAAATCGGCGAATTTCTGCAGGGCCCCCGTCATATGCGGGTATTTGGAATGGATCCGCTCCGCGATCGAAATCAAGTTGGCTCCATCGCCACCCCGGCGCCGTCCCCTGGGAGGCGACCCTTGTGGATTCAGTGCGGGAGAAGAAGCGCCCCCGACCCGTTCTTCCGTAACCGCTACCCACCCAAAATCCAAGCGGCACGGTTGCAAGCCAGCCCCGCCTTGCCTCAGGGCTGTTCAATCGCTACAGCCATTCGGGGGATGGAGTGTGGCAATGAAGCCCTCGACGCTGCTGGAAGTCGCTCAACGCGCCGGTGTATCGACGGCGACCGTGGCCCGGGTGCTGAAGGCCAAGGGCTATGTCTCGGAGGTCGCCCGCAGCCGGGTCGAGGCAGCCATCAAGGCGACCGGATACCGGCCCAACGCGGTGGCTCGCGGGCTTCGCCAGCAGCGCAGCTTCACGGTCGGGCACATGCTGACCGCGATCACCGCCAACCCCTTCTTCGTCAATGTCGCGCATTGGGCGGAAGAAGAGGCGCTGGCCGAGGGCTACAAGACCTTCCTGTTCAACCACAATGGCAGCGCCGAACGCGAACGCCTCGGTGTCGAGCGTTTCATAGAGCGTCGGGTCGACGCGGTGCTGTTCACCAACGCGATCGATCGCCACAATGTCCAGTTGCTGACGGAGGCCGCGATCCCTGTCATCCAGCTAGAGCGCGCGGCAACGATCGAAGCGCCTTCCATCCGGGTCGACAATCTCTCCGGCGCGCTGGAAGCGATCGCCCATCTGGTCCAGTTCGGCCACCGACGCATCGCCTTCATCGGCGGCCACCCCGAACTTATCAACCGCGGCGACCGGCATTTCACCAGCGTCGAGGACGAGCGCCTTGCCGGCTATCGCGAGGGCCTGCGGCAGGCCGGGATCCCCATCGACGAAAGCCTGATCCGGCTGGGACGCTACTACCATATCGAGGATGGCGGTTCCGGCATCGAAGGCTATCGCCACATCAAGGCGCTGCTGGCGCTGCCCGAACGCCCGACGGCGATCTTCGCCACCTGCGATATCCTTGCGGCCGGCGCGCTGCAGGGGATCTATGAAGAGGGCCTCCGCGTGCCCGAGGACATCTCGATCATCGGCTTCGATGACACGCTGGCGGCAAACCTGGCGCCCCAACTGACCACCGTGGCCCAGCCGATGGAAGATCTCGGCCGGCTCGGCTTTCGCGCTGCACTCGACGCGATCGAGGGCCGGAGCGTCGTCATGTCAACGGTTTTGCCCACCCGGCTGGTGGTGCGCCGGTCGGCCGGTATCGCACCGCACCTAAAGTTCTGACCGAACGGCGATTGACAACGGTCTCGCCAATGCTATCGATTGGGCAATGTGTCATCGATAACACATGCGGCAGAGCGTCAAACGCGTGCCGGCAATCCCGCGCAAGACGGGATCGCTAAAAGAGAGTCTTTTGAGGAAACGCCGGCCGCCGCATCACCCGCGGCAGAGCCATGACTCGGGAGGGTTACCATGCGCATCACCGCACTATTGGCCGCGACCACCATCGCAGCCGGCTTCTTCACGGCCCCCGCCTTGGCGGAAACGACCGTCAACTTCTGGCAGTTCTCGACCCGCGACGCCGATATCGCCGCCTGGAACGGCGCCATCGCCTCGTTCGAGAAGGCCAACCCCGACATCAAGATCAACATGGAGATCGTGCCCTGGTCCGAGCAGCAGCAGCGCCTCGTCAGCGCGCTCTCGGCCGGCGGCCTGCCGGATGTCTCCATGCTCGGCAACAACGTCGTCGCCCAGTTCCAGTCGGCCGGCGCCCTCGCCCCGCTCGACGAATATTTTGCCGCCTATGACAAGGAGCATGGCACCAACGTCGCCGCCGACGTCTGGCCTGGCGACAAGGGCTACTACAACCTCGCCGGCAAGTGGTGGGCGTCTCCGGTCAATGTCGAGACGCGCGCGCTCTACTACCGCAAGGACCTGTTCAAGGATGCCGGCCTCGACCCGGAGAAGCCGCCGCAGACTTGGGCGGATTTCGCGGCCGACGCGACCAAGCTGACCAAGGACGGCACCTATGGCGCGGCTCTCTCCATGAGCCTCGACTATTTCACCGTGCAGAACTTCATGAGCGCTTATCTGGGCTATGGCGCGCGCATGATCGGCGAAGACGGCAAGTGCGGCTTCGACACGCCGGAGTTCAAGTCGGCGCTCGATACCTATGTCAGCGTCTACAAGAACAAGGCGACCCATCCCGACGCGCCAAGCATGAGCGGCGACACGTTCCGCAAGGGCTTCCGCGATGGCAAGTTCGCCATGATCCTCTCGGATGCCGGCCTCTACAAGGACTTGCAGAACGACAAGGCCGCCTTCCTCGGCCAGGTCGCGATCGCCAAGGTGCCGGCAGGCCCGGAGAACCGCTCCGGCTTCCTCGGTGGCTGGCCGCTGGTGCTCTGGGATGCGTCCGAGAACAAGGAAGCCGCTGCCAAGTGGATCCTCTACGCGACTCATGGCGACGCACTGAAGACGCTCGCGACCGAAGGCGGGTTCATTCCCGGCAGCGTCTCGCTGGCGAAGGGCGAGCCGTGGACGGCATTCCCCTATCCGCTGTTCGTCGAGCAGTTGCAGGACGCCCGCGCCTATCAGTATCCGAGCGAGGCGATCCCGCAGATGGGACAGCTTGAGGTCGACACGATCCAGAAGGCGGTGCAGGCCGTTGCTCTCGGCCAGCAGACGACCGACCAGGCGACGGCGCAGCTCTGCACCACCATCAACGAAGTCTTGGCTCGCTAGGGCTTCGAACAGAGCATGGCCATGGCAGCACGCCAGGAATCCGTGACCGTGGCCAGGGCGGCGTCTCGCCCTCCTGGCCGCTCCCTCCTGCCGGATCGCTGGCTGCCCTATGGCATGATCGGTCCGGCCGTCTTCGTGGCCTTTGCCATTGCCATCGTTCCGCTCTGCTACGCTTTCTGGCTGTCGCTGCAGGACTGGTACATGCTGCGGCAGCCTCTTCCCAAATGGGGCGGTCTGGTCAACTACCGTGCGTTGCTACAGGACACCCAGCTCTGGGCATCCTTCGGACGGACCTGGATCTGGACGCTCGGCACCGTCTTCGTCGAACTTCTGCTCGCCATGCCGATCGCGCTTCTCCTGAACCGCGAAACCGGCATCGCCCGCACCGCCTCGGCGCTGATCCTGCTCCCCTGGGTGACGCCTTTCATCGTGCTCGGCTTCGGCTGGCGCTTCCTGCTCGACAGCGATGTCGGCCCGATCCACTCCTTCCTGCACCTGATCGGCATCGCCGGCGACAGCTCCGTTCTCAACGATCCCGTCCTCGCCTTCGCGACGATCATCTTCATCTCCGGCTGGAAGGGCACGCCCTTCCTGGTGATCGCACTTCTGGCCGCGCTGAAGTCCATCCCGGACGAACTCTACGAGGCGGCTGAAGTGGACGGGGCCGGCGCCTGGTCGCGCTTCTGGCACGTCACCGTGCCGTCGATCCAGAACACCGTTGTCACCGTTGGCCTCGTGCTCGGCATCCTCGCCTTCTACTCGTTCGACCTGCCTTGGATCATGACCAAGGGCGGCCCCCAGGATGCGACCACGCTCGTCGGCATCGCCATGTACAAGGCGGTCTTCCTCGATCTGCGGCCCGCCTACGCCGCCGCGATCAGCATCGTCATGCTCGTCCTGCTGTTCATCGCCTCGATGTTCGCGCTTCGCGCCCGGAGGATCGACTGATGCGCCGCACTTCACCGCTCCGCGAAGCCGGCCTCGATGCGGTCACGCTCGTCGTCCTGTTCCTGCTGCTGGTTCCCATCCTGTGGGTGTTCGTTGCCTCCGTCCGGCCGGAGACCGATATCACCGGCGGCGGGCTTTGGCCGCAGCGGCTCACCTTCGTCCATTACGAGGCGATCCTCGCCAAAAAGCCATTCCTGATCGCGCTCAAGAACAGCCTGATCGTCGGCATCGTCGTCGCGATCATCACCACGGCGCTGGCGCTGCCGGCGGCCTATGCGCTCAGCCGTTTCCGCTTCCACGGCCGCACTTTCTTCGGCTTGCTGATCCTCGGCACGCAGATGCTGCCGAGCCTCGCCGTGCTGGTGCCGCTGGTCGTCATCGTGCGCCAGCTCGGGCTAACCAACACGCTGACGGCGCTGATCTTCACCCATCTGGCGCTCGGCATGCCGATCGCGGTCTGGATGCTCAAGGGCTACATCGACGCCATCCCGAAGGAACTGGAGGAAGCGGCGATGATCGACGGCTGCTCGCGGGTCGGCGCGCTGACGCGCATCGTCATCCCGCTGATCCGGCCCGCCATCATCGCGGTCGGCACCTTCGCCTTCGTCCTCTCCTGGGGCGAATATCTGATGGCGCTGGCGCTGATCTCGAAGGCCGACGTCAAGACGCTGCCGCTCGCCCTGCAGGGGCTGTTCGATCCCTATTCCTTCTCCTGGGGCCAGGTCATGGCCGGCGGCACCATCATCGCCCTGCCGGCCATCCTGCTCTTCCTGATCTTCCGCAAGCAACTGGTCGGCGGCCTTCTGGCCGGCGGCGTGAAAGGGTAATGCCATGGGCGCCATGACGCGTTCGCTCTATTTCAACGGCCCCCGCAGCTTGACGATCGAGGACGAGCCGCTGCGGGCGGCCGGTCCAGAGGATGTCGTCATCGAGGCACTTGTGTCCGGCATCAGCGCCGGGACGGAACTGAACGTCTTTCGCGGACTGGCGCCGCAGTGGCGCCAGCACATGGACCCGGCGACGCGGCTGTTCCTCGACGGCGGTGCCGACTGGAACTGGCCGGCGCGCTACGGCTACGCCATGGTCGGCAGGATCGTCGAACTGGGTTCGGCGGCCACGGGCGTCAAGCTCGGCGACCTCGTCTATGCCTATGCCCCGCATGGTCGTCACGCCGTGCTGAGCGCCAAGGCGGTGATCCCGCTCGGTGATCTCGACGACGCGGAACTCGGCGTCTTCTTTTCCAACCTCAACACGGCCTATAACGGCGTGCTCGACGCCAATCTGCCGCTGGGCGCCGACGTCGTCGTCTCCGGCCTCGGCGTCATCGGCCAGATCGTTACCCGCCTTCTGAAGCGAGGCGGCGCCCGCACGATCATCGGCGTCGACGGCATCGATTTGCGGCGCGATCTCGCTCTAAAGGGCGGTGCCGATCATGTGTTGCGGCCAGGCGAGGACAAGGTGGCGCAACGGGTGCGCGAGCTGACCGAAGGCCGCGGCGCCGACGCGGTCATCGAAGTATCGGGCGCCGCCCCTGCCCTCAACGAGGCGATCCGTACGGTCGGCTTCAACGGCCTCGTCGTCGCCATGTCCTGGTATGGCGGCACGTTCGAGAGCCTGAGCCTTTCCGGCGAGTTCCACCACAACCGGCCGCGCATCGTCTCGTCGCAGGTCGGGTCGGTCAATCCGTTCCTCGGCCCGCTCTGGTCGGTGCCGCGCCGGGCGCAGATCGCACGCGAATTCCTCGATGTATACTCGAAGGATCTGAAAGGCTTCGTCACGCATCGGGTCCCCCTGCAGGACGCCGCGCGCGGCTACCAGTTGCTGGACCAGGGCTCGCCCGAGGTCATGCAAGTTCTCATCGATTATCGTTCCTGATCCCGAAGGACCAGACTTCGTCATGCAATATTCCGCCTGTCTTGAATGGCTCTTCGCCGCCGAAGCGCCCGATTTCGCCGACCGGATCCGCCTCGCCAAAGAGGCCGGCCTGTCCGCCGTGGAGTTCTGGCTCTTCGGCAACAAGGACATCGACGCCATCGAAGCGGCCTTGAAGGAAACCGGCCTGCCGGTCGCCGGTTTCTGCGCGGAGCCGATGGTGCCGCTGACCGATCCGGCCCAGCATGAGGTATTCCTCGCCGGCCTGCCCGGCTCGATCGGCGTCGCCAAGCGCCTGGGCGCCAAGGTGCTGATCGTTCAGGCGGGTGCGGACCTTCCCGGCCGCAGCCGCGCCGAACAACGCCAGGCGCTTGTCGATGCGCTCACCAAGGCTGCCGATATCCTGGCCGGAACCGGCATCGTACTCGCCGTCGAGCCGCTGAACACGCTTGTCGACCATGTCGGCTATTTCCTGCCTTCGACCAAGGAAGGCCTCGATATCATCGACGAGGTCGGAAGACCCGAGATCAAGATCCTCTACGACATCTACCATTCGGCGGTCATGGGTGAGGACATCAGCGAGGTTCTGGCCGGCCGCGTCGACCGCGTCGCGCATGCCCATCTCGCCGACGCCCCGGGCCGCCACGAACCCGGCACCGGCGATCTCGACTGGCAAGCGCGTGTCGCCTGGCTGGAGGCGAATGGCTACAAAGGCCTGGTAGGTCTCGAATACAAGCCGACGCGCGACACGGTCGAAAGCCTCGCTGCCGTGCTCGCCGGAGCCAATGGATGGCGCGAGGCGGTTGTGGGCTCATCGTCAGCTTAGCGGCCTTCCGCCATCGACCGGGATCACCGAACCCGTCGTGAAGGTCAGGAGGCTTGCGACCGCCAGCACGGCGTTCGCCACCTCTTCCGGGGCGGAGAGACGGGCAAGCGGCGTTTGCGCCGCCTGCCGGTCGCGCCATTCCGGGTCTAACCCCTTGACGAACTCGGTGTCGACGAGCCCGGGCGAGACCGAAACGACCCGGATTTGGGGTGCCAGCGCGCGCGCCAGCGACTTCGTCAGGTTGTCGACCGCCGCCTTGGAGGCGCAATAGGCGATGTTGCTGCCCATCGCCGTGACGGCCGCGATGGACGAGATGTTCACCACCAGCCCGTCGCCGGATTGCGCCAGCAATGGGCGGAACGCGCGGACCATCGCGATCGGGCCGCGAACATTGACCGCCAGCACCCGGTCGATCAGTTCGTCGTCCAGCCCGTCAAGATCGCCATGCGCGACGAAGCGGGTGGTGCCGGCGCAGTTCACCAGGATGTCGAGCCGGCCGAAGAGCCTCCCGACATCCTCGGCCAGTTGGTCGATAGCCTGGGTGTCCGTCACCGGCGCCGGCATGGCGCGATGCCCCACACCCGGCAGCGAGGCCACCAGCGCCTCGGCCGACGTGGCAGACGTGTTGTAGCCGACAAGGACGGTCGCGCCGGAAGCGGCCAGCGCCTGGACGATCGCCGCGCCGATGCCGCCCGCGCCGCCGGTGACGAGAGCGACCTTGCCCTGAAGCGCCTGCGCGCCGATCGATGGCCGACTGCTCATGTCAATCCTTCTGCGCCTGCTTGTGTGCCACCAGGCGCATCAGCCTGCCATCCCGCCAGGCGCGGCGATCTGCGAGACTTTCGCCCGGCAATGCCTCGCGCCGTTCGGCGGCAACCTTGCCGACCAGCCCCTCCGACCAAGGTTTCGGCTCCGTGCGGTCCTGCGCCACCGAATGGTAGAGAGGCCCAAGACGCTGGGCATAATCGGCGACGCCGCCCGGTGCGTTCAGATCGATCGTCTCGAACGGCCCCATGAACGACCAGCGCAGGCCGAGGCCATGCGCGACGGTGGCGTCGATGTCGGCGGCGCTGGCATAGCCTTCCTCGAACAGCGCCCAGGCCTCGTTCAGGAGGGCGCCCTGCAGCCGGTTCAGGATGAAGCCGGCGATCTCGCGATTGACGACCACCGGCACCTGGCCGAAACGCGCCATTTCGGTGCGCAGGAACGGTACGATCGCCGGATCGGTCCAGGGCGCCGGCACCAGTTCGACCACCGGCACCAGATGCGGTGGATTGACCGGATGGCTGACGAGGAAGCGGCTGCGATGGACGCAGCCTTCGGTGAAGGCCGAGGCTGGGATGCCGGAGGACGAACTGCCGACTATCGCGTCCGGGCGCATCGCGGCGTCAATCGCCAGCGAAATCGCCGTCTTGACGTCGACGCGCTCGAACACGGATTCCTGGATGTAGTCGGCGTCCGATACCGCGTCCCCCAGAGTGTCGGCCACGGTGATGCGGCCGGCGATGGCGTCGACATCGTCGACCAGCCCGACCTCGCGCATGTCGGCGAGGCTGTCGCGGATGCGGTCCAGCACCGAGGCGCGGATCGACGCCTCGGCATCATAGACGCGCACCGTCGCGCCGGACCGGGCGAAGACGATCGCCCAGCCCGAGCCGACGAGGCCGGCGCCGACAATGGCGACGTTGCGGATCGGCTGCATCAGCTTACCTTCGACGTTTCGCCATCGGCGAGGCAGATCTCGGTGATGCGCAGGCCGTCTTCGGTGATCCGCGACGGGAAGCGATCACGCAGGCGCTCCTCGTGGATCGGGATAACGCGGCGGGATTCGTAACCGACCTGCTTCATCATCTCCTCTGTCGCCAAGACCAGATTGGTCTGGCTGCCGGTGGCGAGACCGACGGGCACGTAGATCGGATCGCTGACGTCGACGGCGCCGCCCGGTCCCTCGATGTTGTCGAAGACATAGACGAGGTCGCCGGCGAGCACCCAGGTGTCGGACGAATTCTCCTCGCCGTCATTGCGGACGGTGATCCACTGCGAGCCGAAGGTGTGGCTGTCGAAGGCGGCGTGCAGGTCGACGCCCGGCAGCACGTTGGCCCGGGCGCCATCGACGGTGACGAGGCGGCGCTGGCGGGCGAGATCGAGGCCGCGCACGATGTCGCCGGGATCGACGGCGGTCATCATCCAGCGCATCCGGTCGGGCAGCGCCATCGCCCAGGCCCATTTCGCGATCTCGCGCTCCTGGATGTAGAAGGTGGCGTTCGGGAAGTCCTCGACATTGCCGAAATGGTCGAAATGGGCGTGCGTCACGAAGACGGTATCCACGTCCTCCGGAGTCACGCCGACGCCACCGAGCACGGTGCGCGGCGAGCGCCAGTTCTCGACGCCGAAGCGGTCTCCCAGCACCTTGCCATAGTCCTTGTCGTTATAGCCGACGTCGATCATGGCGGTATGGCCATTGCCCTTGATCAGGGCATAGCAATAGGGAAGCTTCACATAGCCCTGATTGTGGGCGCCATAGAGAACGCCGCTTTTGTGATAGTTGGTGACATAGCTGTATTCGAGCACCCAGATCGAATAATCGCCCATGAAATCTTCCTCCCTAGCGCAGTGTTGGTTGGACCATGCATGAACAGCAGGCCTGGCTGAAATCGACCATGCTAAGCCCCGCCTCCATGTCGGAGGCGCTCCTCAGGGCTTGGTAGGCCGCGTTGATCTCATTCGAGGCGATGGCGAGCGCCGTCTCGCCGCCGCCGATCTCGCCGAAGCGGCGGAAATGCCGGAGACCGGCGCCGATATGCGCGAAGGTCGCGTCTAGCTTTGCCTTGTGGGCGGCAAGGCCGCCCGGCGCATCCAGCGCCGCCAGCGTTTCGCCGGCCTTCTGCCAGCGTTCGTCGGCGATCGGCAGATCCGGCAGGTCCAGCACTTCACGCCGGCCGCTGGCCTGAACCAGGATCAGCAGCCCGGCCAGTTGGCCGATAAGCCGGCGAAATGCCTCATACGCCTTGCCCGCCTCGATGCGGTAGGCGACGACCTGATCGGCCAGCGCCTCGTCGGACGGCGCCGCGATGGCGCTGGCCGTGAAACGCGCGGGCTCGGCCAGGGCGGAGCAATCCTCCCGGTGCAGCGTCACGGCGCGTTCGAACAGCGCCCGGCCGGCCTTGTCAGTCTGCATGGCGATCCCTCGTGGACTGGCGCTCGACCAGCACCGTCGGCGCGATGCGCTGGACGAACGGCTCGGTCGCGGCATGGGCGGAAACCTTGCGGGCAATATCGACCGTGCTCTTCAGCATGGCCTCGACGGGCTGGCGCACCGTCGTCAGCCCGTGCGACGGCCAGGCGGCCATGGCGACATCGTCAAAGCCCACGACCGAAAGGTCCTCTGGGATGGCGAGGCCCAGTTCGCGGCGCACGCCGTCCATGAAGCCGATGGCGAGAATGTCGTTGGCGCAGAAGACACCGTCCGGCCGGACGGGCAGCGCTCCATAAGCGGCCGCCGCGCCATAGCCCGCTTCATAGGAGAAGAGCCCGGCTTCGACGCAGACCGGTTCTTCCAGGCCGCGCTCGATGGCGCGCTGAACGAATCCGGCGCGACGTTCGACATTGGTCGAGGCGTCCGGCCTTGCCGCGATATAGGCTAGACGTTCATGGCCGCGATCAATCAGAAAGTCGGCGACCATGGCGCCGCCGACGCGGTTGTCGCAGCTGACGCCGAAGCAGTGATCGTCCTCCGACAGGCGGTTGAAGAACACGACCGGCGTACCCTGTGCCTCGCATTCGTCGCGAACCTCCGGCGAGAGGCGCGAGGCGAGGATGATGGCGAGATCCGGCTGATAGGTGAGCAGCAGGCGGACCGCGTCATCGATCTCCTTCGGGGCCTGCGCCGCCACCAGCATGACGTTCATGCCATAGGCGCGCAGGTCCTCGGTCATCCGGGTGACGACCTCCGGATAGAAGGGATTGGTGATGTCCGAAACCACCAGTCCGACGATGCGCGTCTTCTTGGTGATCAGGCTGCGGGCGAAGGGGTTCGGCCGGTAGCCGATCTCCTGCGCCCGCTTCAGCACGGCGTCGCGCGTCTGCTGCGCGATGACCGCGTGCGGATGAAAGGCCCGCGAGACGGTCGACACGGACATGTTGAGGTCGCGCGCCAGATCCTTGACGGTGATGCGCGGTTTGCGCTCCCGTCCACTCGCCTTGTCGGCCATGATCAATCCTCCGCGGTCCATGGTGATCAGGCGGCGTTACGCCCCCCGAATCGACGGACGCGGATGTTCGCCTGTTCGGCGTGACCGTGGAATCCTTCCAGCATGCAGAGGCGCGAACAAACTTCACCGACCAGCGCGCTGGCCTCGTCCGTCAGGACCTTCTGATAGGTACAGGTCTTGAGGAACTTGCCCACCCAAAGCCCGCCGGTATAACGAGCGGCTTTCTTGGTCGGCAGGGTGTGATTGGTTCCGATCACCTTGTCGCCAAAGGCGACATTGGTGCGCGAGCCCAGGAACAGCGCGCCGAAATTGGTCATGTTGGCCAGGAAGTAGTCGGGATCGCGGGTCATGACCTGGACATGCTCCGAGGCGATCCGATCGGCTTCCGCCACCATCTCCTCGTAGCTGTCGCAGACGATGACCTCGCCATAGTCGGCCCAGGACTGGCCGGCCAGCGCCGCCGTCGGCAGCGTCTGCAGCTGGCGCTCGATCTCGGCCATCGTATCGCGGGCGAGTTTCTCCGAATTGGTCAGGAGAACCGCCGGCGAATTCTTGCCGTGCTCGGCCTGGCCGAGCAGGTCGGTGGCACAGATCTCGCCATCGACGCTGTCGTCGGCGATCACCAGCGTTTCCGTGGGGCCGGCGAACAGATCGATGCCGATGCGGCCATAGAGCTGGCGCTTGGCTTCGGCGACGAAGGCGTTGCCAGGGCCGACGATCATGTCGACCGGGGCGATCGTCTCGGTGCCGAGCGCCATGGCGCCCACGGCCTGGACGCCGCCGAGCACATAGATTTCGTCGGCGCCGGCGAGGTGCATTGCCGCGACGATCGCCGGATGCGGCCCACCCTTGAACGGCGGCGCGCAGGCGACGATGCGCTTCACGCCCGCCACCTTGGCCGTCACCACGCTCATATGCGCAGAGGCGACCATCGGATATTGGCCGCCCGGCACGTAGCAGCCGACGGCATTGACCGGAATGTTCTTGTGGCCGAGCACGACGCCGGGAAGCGTCTCGACCTCCAGATCGAGAATGCAGGCGCGCTGCTTCTCGGCAAAGTTTCGGACTTGCGCCTGGGCGAAGCGAATGTCGTCGAGATCCTGCTTCGAGACCTTGGACAGCGCCGCCTCGATATCGGCGTCGCTCAACCGGAAGGTCTCCGGCGACCAGGAGTCGAAGCGCTCCGAAAGCTCGCGGACAGCCGCGTCGCCGCGCTTGCCGATATCGGCCAGGATGCCTTCCACCGTCGCGCGGACCTTCGCGTCATTGTCCGCGACCGTGCTCTGATCCTGACCGCGCTTCAGATACTTGGCCATTCTCGTTCCTCGTCTCGTCAAAGGGATGGTGGACGGCCGAAGCCGTCCACCGGTTTGCTTCAGGGGCTCACGGTCGGCTGGATCTTGGTCAGCTTGTAGAGATCCGCCGGCGGCTCGCAGTTCTGGCAGTTGATGCCGGGCTCGTTCGGCGCCTTGACGATCTCGGCCGGCAGCGGCTGGATCGTGGCACCCGGGGTCGGCTTGCCTTCGAGCGCCGAGAGCAGGGACAATTCGGGCAGCAGTTCCGGGTTGAACACTTCCGTCACGAAGGAAGACGGCACCTTGCCATCCGGGAAGGCGTTGCAGCCGTTCTCGAACGTCTCGCCTTCGCAGAGCTTGACCGAAGCGGCCGGCACCCACGGCAGCGGGTACTCGATGTTGGTCGCCTCGAGCGTGCGCTTGCCGGTGAGGATTTCCATCAGCAGCTTGAAGGCATAGCCCGACTGCGCCGGCGGCGAACCGGCCGAGACGCCCTTCAGGCCCTTGGCCTGCATGTCCGGATTGGCGAGCGCCAGGCGCAGGCCGTTCGAATTCTCGCCGGTCATCGGCACGAGCTTGGTGCCGGCATCCTGCAGCGCCTGGATCGCGCCATACTCGCCGGCCTGGGCCCAGATACCATCGACATCGGGATGGGCCGCGAGCGCCTTGGCCGTCTCCTGCTGGGTCGTGCGGTCGTCCCAGTAGGAATAATATTCGGCCGCGATCTCGATGCCCGGATACTGCTTGAAGATGTGCATCGCGCCGTCAGTGTGACGCTTGTCGACCGAGTTGCCCGGCACGCCGCGGCTCAGGAAGATCTTGCCCTTGCCGCCGAGCTCGTTGACCAGAGCCTGGGCGGAATTCTCGCCGAACCCTGCCGTGATGTAGCTGACATTGTAGGCGCAGGGTTCCGTGACCGTTGCGTCATAGGTGAAGAACTTCACGCCCTGCTCGCAACCGCGCTTGATGACGCGATTGAGCGCCGTCGAGGAGATCGGGAAGGTGACGATGCCATCGGCGCCGGCCTCGATCATGCTCTCATAGGCGGAGATCTGGGCCTGCGGATCGGTGCCCGAGATGACCTCGATCAGTTCGACCTGCTTGTCATAGGGCGGCGTGGCGGCCAGCGCCTTGACGATGTTCGCCGCCTCGGACTGCCACGCATTGCCGCTATAGCTGAGGCTCAGATAGATCTTGAATTTCTTGTCTTCGGCATGGGCCGAGCCGACGAGACCGGCCAGCGCCACCGCTGCCGTCGTGCAGAGCATGGTGGCCCTGCTGATACGCTTCCAATTCATCATGTTTCCTCTCCTCTTCCTTCCCTGGAACGCCCGACGATGCGGTGAGAACGTTCTCACAAACAGGCAAGCCTCTCGCATCGGCCGGAGCGGACTCCTCCCGTCAGTTTCGCTTCGGCCGTCGCAGCCTTGCGAAGAACTCCTCGCGCATGAAGAACAGGGCGGCGACGATGATCCCGCCCTCGATCACGGTTCGCCAGCCTTGCTCCAGGCCGATCGCCGCGATCACCGTGCCCAGCGTCGTCAGCAGAACAGCGCCGCCGACCGTGCCGATGAAACTGCCGCGCCCGCCGAGGATCGAAGAGCCGCCGATCACCACGGCCGCGATGCTGGGGAGCAGATAATTGTCGCCCATTCGGAGCGTCGCGCCATTGGCATAGCCGACCAGCATCATGCCGACGAAACCGGCGCAGATGGCGCTGACGACATAGGCCTGGGTCGTCACGGGACCGATGGCGACGCCGGCCACCCGCGCCGCCTGATCGTTGGCGCCGATGGCGTAGAGCTTGCGGCCAAATACGGTCCGGCTCTGCAGCAGCCAGCCGGCCAGCACGAACAGGACGACGAAATAGACCACGACCGGAATGCCGATCCAGGTCGTCTTCATCAGCGCGGTCATCGCGGCCGGCGAGGCGCCCCGCGGCGTGCCGCTGGTATAGCCGAGCGCGGCGGAAGCCAGGATGATCGAGGTCGCCATCGTCATGATGAAGGGCGGGATCTTGAGCACGGTGACGCCGAAGCCGTTGAAGGCGCCGACGAGGCCGCAGATCGCCAGGATCGCCGGCAGCACGTACCACTCCCCGCCTCCGCCCGCCCAGCCGGTGGCGAGCACGCCGCCGAGCGTAATCACGGCGGGAATGGAGAGATCGAGGCCGCCGACCAGGATCACGAGCCCCTGTCCGAACGAGAGCACGATCAGGAACGAGGCAAGCATCAGCACGGTCAGCACCTGGCTCCAGGAACCGAGCGCGGGGCTGACGAAGCGCGAGCCGAGGATGAGCAGGATGCTCAGTCCGAACACGATGATGGCGTTGGTGGTCTCTCTGGACATGCCGCCGCCGCGACGCAAATCCGCCGAAGCCTGGAAGGCGGCACCCTTGGGTTCCGATACGCTCATTTCTTCGCTCCGGCGTTGAACAGGCGCGGCATGAAGCGGCCGAACAGGATGGCGAGGATCAGGACGAAGCCCTGGAAGATGCCGGTGTAGAAGGACGAGACGCCGCCGGAGAACAGCACCTTCTGCAACAGCATCAGGCATCCGGCGCCGACGATCGAGCCGATCAGCCCGCCGCGGCCGCCGGAGAGCGAGGTGCCGCCCAGAGCCACGGCCGCGAAGACCAGCATCAGGAAGGGCGCGCCGGCGTTCGGATTGCCGGTCGCGGTCTGCGCGCTCAGCATAAAGCCGGCGACGCCATAGAGCATGCCCGCGCCGACGAAGGCGGCGAAGCGAACGCGCGTCACCGACACGCCGGACAGCATGGCCGCCTGCTCGTCCGCGCCGACGGCATAGATGCCGATGCCGGTATTGGTGCGCAGGAAGACGAGCCAGAGCAGCGCGACCGCAGCGATGATCAGCCCGGCGATCGGCACGACACCGAACAGCGTTCCCGTCAGTTCGTAGGAAACCCAGTCGGCAACCATGCCGCCGGGCGCGTCGAGGATCACCAGGGCCAGCCCCTGGCAGACGATCATCGTTCCGAGCGTCGCCGCGATGGTCTGCAGGCGCAGCACCGCGACCAGCCAGCCATTGACCGTCCCCACGACCGCGCCGATGGCGCAGCAGCCAAGCAGGCTGATCAAAGCCCCGCCGGGTCCCTCCATCGGCCAGACGGCCATGAACACATTGGTCAGGGACACTACACCGGCGACCGAGAGGTCGAAGCCGCGGCTCAGAACCACCAGCGTCTCGCCGGCGGCGGCGATCGCCAGCGGCGCGGCATTGTTGATCAGATTGGTGAAGGTGTAGGACGAAAGCGCCCGCGGCTCCCACATGGCGTAAAGGGCGTAGAGGACGACATAGAGCAGCGTGACGATGGCCGCCCCGCTGGTGAGCGCCCTGACCCAGCTAGACTTGCGTCCGCCGCCATTCCGCTCGAGCGGCTGCACCGCGCTGGCACTCATGAACCCGTCTCCAAACCCGCCATGCGCGGCGCACCCTTCGGCACGGTGGCATGACCCACCAGCGCCCCGACCAGGCGCTGCTCCTCAAGCTCCTCGCCGTGGAACTCCGCTAAAATCCGGCCGCCATAGAGGACCATGCAGCGATCGGCGAGATCGGTGACCTCGGGCAGTTCGGAGGAATAGAACAGCACCGAACCGCCGGCATCGGCGAAGCGGCGGATGGCGGCGTAGATCGACTGCTTCGTGCCGACGTCGACGCCGCGGGTCGGATCAAACAGCAGCAGCGTCTGCGCGCCGGTCAGCAGGGTCCTCGCCAGCAGCGCCTTCTGCTGGTTGCCGCCGGAAAGATCGGCGATCGGAAACGACAGGTAGCGGGCCGCGAGATCGACGCTCTCGGCGACCGAAGTGGCCGCCTTGGCCTCGAGCCCGCTCCAGACGAGGCCGCCACGCGATATACGGCCGGCCACCGGCAGGGTGATGTTTCCGGCCGCCGTGAGACTGGACAGGATACCCTCGGTCTTTCGCTCTTCCGGAACATAGGCGATGCCGCGGCCGGCCTTCAGCGCGCCCTGCGGATTTCGCAGCACCGTCGGCTTGCCATCAATGTGGATGCTTCCGGCCGCAGGCCTGGCAAGACCGGCGAGGATGCGGAACAGGTCGCGCTGCCCCTGCCCTTCCAGCGCCGCGACCGCCAGCACTTCGCCCTGTCGAAGCGTGAAGCTGACATCCTTCAATTGCCCACCCGCAAGCCCGGCGACGGCAACGGACGCCGGCGCGGCGGTATCGCGCAAGGGACGCGGCGTCTTGTCGTTGCGAACGGCGCGGCCGACCATCATCTCGAAAATGTCGGCGTCGGAAGCACCGGCGAGATCCACCGTCGCGATGCTTCGGCCATTGCGCAGGACGGTCGCGCGGCTGCAAAGGGCGCGCACCTCGGCAAGGCGGTGCGAAATGTAGAGGACGGCCACGCCGCGGGCGGTGATTTGCCGAACCAGCCCAAACAGCCATTCGACCTCGGAAAGGGCGGCCGTCGGCTCATCTAGCACCAGAACCTTGGTCGCGTGTTCCATGGCGCGGACAATCTCGAGCCGCTGACGATCGGCGAGCGAAAGCGCGGAGACCGTCTCATCCGCGTCGATGCGCGCGAGATCGTAGCGCCGGAGGATCTCGGATGCTGCTAGGCGGGCCGCCGAGGCGGAAGCGAGGCCGGTCCTGCCCCGCGGCATGCGCGGCATCATCAGGTTTTCGGCCACCGTCAGGTTCGGCAGCAGGCTCAGTTCCTGAAACGCCGTGGCGACGCCGTGGCTCCTGGAATCGAGAATGGTGCGCGGCTGGAAGGCGCTGCCGGCCAGCGTCATCGCACCGTCATCGGGGCGCACGACGCCGCTCAGGATCTTCACGAGCGTGGATTTGCCGGCGCCGTTTTCGCCAAGCAGCGCATGCACTTCGCCCGGCTGCAAAACGAGGTCGACGCCTTCGAGCGCGACGGTGGCGCCATAGGATTTGGAAACAGCGCGGACCGCGAGCGCAGCTTGCCCGTCTCTGACCATGCGCCCCTCCCAAGGTCCATATCGTCAGTGAGAACGTTCTCTGAGAACGTTCTCATACTGATTCAGTCAGAACCTGCTGTCAACAGCCTCGACGGCGGATTCAACTCGCGCGGTCCTTAGCAGCCCGAATTCCGTGCCTACACCGGGCGAAACGGGCTCACAGAGTTTGAAATATTTGCGCGATATGCTCACCATTTTTAATAACGGGGGCACACCTATGCGTACATCGCGCAATAGGTCAGCCATGCAGAGCCTATCGAGCGACCTCGCCCGCTGGCGTCTGCTTTGACGCGACGGCGGCTCATCCTGGGGCATGATCCAGATCTATTGTCATGGCGAGCTATGCCAGAGGCGATCAAAGCGCTGCTGAAGCCGATCGCAACGAAGATCGGCATGGATCTGTCCAATTCGAAGGGCGATATGAAGAACAAGCAGCAGCTCGGTGGAGACGTCATTCGCACGCTTAACGCCAAAGCAGTGCTCGTTCGGCCTAGCCCTGAAGTCGGCACTCCCGGGAACGCCTGAAAGACACGTTCCCGGGGATAGGAGCTAAGTGGTGCGCCTCGGACCAGAGACTATTCCGGCCAGCGGTCGTCGGGGCGCCAGAAGCCGAGCTTCGGCGTGTTCCAGGCGTCCGTCGGCAGGAACAGCGTGTCCTCGGTGCGCAGGTTCTCGCGGATCGCCTCGAGATTGATGTCGATGCCCAGGCCCGGCTTCTCCGGCACCTTCACATAGCCGTCGGACATATAGTCGGGATCGATGCCGGTCACGAGGCCGTGCCAGAACGGCAGATCGAGACCGTGATGCTCGCAGGCGACGAAGCTTGAAATGGCTGCGGCGCAGTGGATGTTGGCCATGAAGCCGATCGGCGAACCGGCGCAATGCAAGGCCGTCGGCAGGCCTTCCTGCTCGCCGTCATCCGCGATCCGCTTCGTCTCCAGCATGCCACCGGAGGAAAGCAGGTCGGGGTGCAGGATGTCATAGGCGCGGGTGCGGATCGCCTCGCGGAATCCTTCGCGCAGATAAAGGTTCTCGCCCGCCGCGATCGGCGTCAGCAACGCGTCGGCAACCTTCTTGTGGCCGGGCGTGTCGAAGAACGGGACCGGATCCTCCATCCAGGCGAGATCGAACGGCTCGAGCGCCCGGCCAAGCCGGATCACTTCGTCGGCGGTCAGGTAGCCTTCGCCAAAGTGGTCGACGCAGAGCTGCGTGTCCGAGCCGACCGCGGCCCGAACCGCCGAGACCACCTCGACGGCGACGTCGATGCTGCGCTGGGTCAGCTTGGCGCCCCGATTGCCGCCCGGCGCCTTGAACCACTGTCCCGGCTCATAGGCATAGTCATATTTCGCGTCATGGCCGACCAGTACGCCGCCCGCGCCCTCGAACAGGCTCGGCCGCAGGTCGAACTTGATGAAGTTGAGGCCCTTGGCACGACGGCCCAGCACGGCCTCGACGAAATCCTCGGGCGTCGGATTGTCGGGCGTCGGCGTATCGCCATAGAGGCGAACGCGATCGCGATACTTGCCGCCAAGGAGCTGGTAGCACGGTACGCCATAGACCTTGCCGACGAGATCCAGAAGCGCAATCTCGATACCGGAGACGCCCCCGCCCTCGCGGCCCCAATTGCCGTAGCGCTTCATGGCATTGAAGATCATGTCGACATTGCAGGGGTTCTGCCCGATCAACATGCTCTTGAACTGGAGCGCGTTCTCGGCGTGACCGGCATCCCGCACCTCGCCAAGGCCGTAGACGCCCTGGTTGGTGTCGATCCTCAGGATCGGATAGTCGTAGTTGGAAGCGACGACAGCGAGCCGCATATCGGTGATCCGCAGCTCGGACGGGCTCGAGAAGCGGTTCACCGCGTCTTCGACTCGGCCGATTTCCTTGGCGGTCTGTTGCAGGGACATGTCCTTACCTTTGCTTCGTGAACGGATGTGGGAGATCAGGCGGAACGACGGTCGGCAGCCTCGTGGCGATAGGCCGGCAACAGGAAGTCGCTGAGCCCATCCAGGATGATGCTGGCTTCGTTGAGCGCATGACGATCGAGCGCGCGGTAACCGGTCTGGCGCCAGGCGGCGCTCGGAATGACGCCGCGCATGCGCAGCACCTCCTTGCAGAGCGGGATGCCGTAGGACGCTTCGAAATCGAGCAACGGCAGGAGATGGCGGAAGATGTGGCGCGACAGCGCCTTGTCCTTCGCTTCGATCGCGTTCCAGAGCGCGACATGGACATCCGCGATCTCGCAGGCCGGCATGGTGCCGCACATGCCATGCGGGATCTCTTCCATCAGCGTCTTGCCGGCACGGCCGCCCATGACGCCGAGCAGCTTGTCGCCGGCCAGGGCGATGACGTCACCCGTCATCTGTGCCGGATAGGCGGTCTCCTCCTTGATGAAGCGGACCGTCGGCAGCTCGTCGATGATGTCGGCCATCAGGCGCGGCGACATCACGGTAGCGCCGGGACCGATCGCATTCTGCAGGATGAAGGGCAGATCCGTCGCACCCGCGACCTGGCGATAAAATTCGCGGATCTCGTCCAGCGTGGGGGCATGGAAGGTCGGCGGCATCGCCATCACGCCGCCCGCGCCGATATCGCGGGCATGGCGCGCGAGATCGGCGGAAATCCGGTAGTGCGCCGACGAAACGCCAACAACGGACACCGTCTTGCCGGCCGCCTCGTCCACGACGATCTCGGCCACGAGCCGGCGCTCGGTCTCGGAGAGATAGCCGACTTCGCTGGCGTTCGCGGTGGTGACAACACCGTGCACGCCGGCGTCAATGCAGAACTTCACGGTCGAGCGCAGCGCATCCTCGTCGATGTCGAGCGCCGGGGTGAAGGGCGTGACGACGATGACATAGATGCCGCGAAAGGATTCACGATCCAGTTTCAATATATTCACTCCAGAGCGAAGGTTCAGGTGCCGGCCAGGGCGCCCTTGGTCATGCCGTTGACCAGGAAGGGCTCGAGAAAGGCGAAGAGGATGATGGCGGGCAGGATGGACACGGTGCCGGCGGCCATCAGCAACTGCCAGTCGACCATCTGTTCGCCGACGAAAGACTGCATGCCGACAGTCAGAACCTGCCTCTCAGGCGAGGAGATCAGCGTTCGCGCGAAGATGAACTCCGACCAGCTGTTCAGCATGACGTACACGGTCGCCGCCGCGACGCCGGGCTTCGCCAGCGGCAGGACGATCAGTCGGAGCGCCTGCATCTGGCTGGCGCCGTCAATCATCGCCGCCTGTTCCAGTTCGCGCGGGATCCGGTCGAAGAAGCCTTTCATCAGCCAGCTGGCGAGCGGCACGCTGATCGTCATGTTGGCGAGGACCAGACCGAGATAGGTGTCGAAGATCCCCAGGAGATTGTAGATGATGAAAAGCGGGATCAGGATCAGGCTGGCGGGGATCAGCTTGCTGATCAGGAGCATGGCGCCGAGCGACTGCTGCACGACCCCGGAATAGCGCGACAGCGAATAGCCGGCGAGCGTCGAGACCACGACGCTGAAGAATGTCGTCAGCACGCCGACGATCAGGCTGTTCATCATCCAGGTCGGAAACGCGCTGCGCGCGAAAATCCCGACAAAGGCGTCAAAACGGATGCGGGAAAAATCCGGCAGCAGCGACGGCGAGCGCGACAGAATCGCATCCGTCGGCATGATGGCGGTCATCACCATCCAGTAGAATGGGAACAGCGTGACGAGCGCAAAGCCCAGCAGCGCGATCCAGGAAAGCACGGTTCCAATCTTCATCGCGGGCCTCAATATTTCGACCGGCGAGCCAGGGCGCCGAGCAGGATCGAGAGAAGAAGGGCGAAGGCGATCATCATCGTGCCGACAGCGGTGGCCGCGCCCATCCGGAAATACTGGAAGGCTTCCTTGTATACGTAGAGCGCCAGCGTCTCGGTCGCGTGCGCCGGCCCGCCGCCCGTCGTCGCGAAGATGATGTCGACGTCGCGAAACACGCCGAGGCAACTGACCATCACCACCAGCGCCGTGGCGCTTTGAATGCCCGGCCAGGTCACATGGACGAATTTCTGCACCGCCTTGGCGCCATCCACTTCGGCCGCGTCGTAGATTTCCGTCGGAATGGATTGCAGCGCCGCCAGGATCGTCAGCGTGATGAGCGGATAGGTCTTCCAGATCGTCGGCACGATGACCGCGAGAAGCGCCGTGCGGGAATCGGCGAACCAGGCATGGTCGCCGGATAGCAGGCCGATGTCGCGAAGCATGGCGTTGAAGACGCCGAACGAGCCATCCATGATCCAGAGGAACATAATCGACACGACGACACCGGGCACCGCCCAAGGGATCAGGATCAGGGTCCGGAAGATACGCGTGCCTGGCAGGCGTCGATTGAGAAGCAACGCGGTCGCCAAGCCGATCAACAAGGCGGCGCCAACGCTTCCCGCCACATAGATCGCCGAAGTCGACGTGCTGCGCCAGAACTGCGGATCCGACAGCACGCGGCTGTAATTGCCGAAGCCGAGCGGCAATGCGCTGATCCGGGCAAAGTTCATCACCTTGCCCTCGCGCAGCGAGATCTCGAAGACCTGGTAGAGCGGATAGACGATCAGCACCAGGACTGTCGCGACGGCCGGCATCAGCAACGCCAGCGACAGCAATGTACGTCGCCGCTCGAAGCTCAGATCCAGCCAGCCGGCACGCCGCGTTCCGGCTGCCGATATGCTCGTCATTGCCATTGTATCGACCCTGTCGGTGGAAGGAGGCGGACGGGCAAGCCG
This sequence comes from Kaistia defluvii, assembly GCF_040548815.1. Classification (NCBI taxonomy): domain Bacteria; kingdom Pseudomonadati; phylum Pseudomonadota; class Alphaproteobacteria; order Hyphomicrobiales; family Kaistiaceae; genus Kaistia; species Kaistia defluvii. The sequence goes on from NZ_JBEPSM010000004.1 coordinate 358,524, forward strand.
TCCGCCATCGGGCTCGCTAGTCGAGCGGAATCGCCGCCTGGAGCTGATCCTGTGCCGCCTTCAGCACCGCGTCCGTCGGTTCCTGGGTCGAAAGCAGCTTCAGCGCCGCCGTCATCAGAATGGCCGAGTATTCCGCGAAATTGCCGCGGATCCGCTGATCCGTCGGGAACAGGGGCTCACTGGCCATGGCCGCGGCGCTGATGATCTCGAGCTGCGGAGCGGCTGCGATGTCATCGCTGGTGAGCACGGGAGACTTGCGGCCGGCGGGCTGACCCGTCTGCTTCAGATAGGCGCGCTGCCATTCCGGTTTGGTGACGAACTGAACGAACTTCCAGGCAGCATCCGCGGTGCCTTCATCCAGTCCTTCGGCGATATGGATGGTGATACCGCCCGGTGCTTCCTGCGGGTCGAAAGGAGTGCGGACCATCTTCAGCTTGGGACGCATCTCCGGCGTCGCCTTTTCAAGCCAGGACCAAACCCACGGCCCATCAATCAGGAACGCCGTGCGACCATCGACGAAGAGCTGCCGCGCCACCGCCGAATTGTTGCCAAGCGGCGCATTCTGGCCGACCGTCTGCCGATAGGCGTCGAGCGCCGCGACGACTTCGGGCGCCGTCAGGTTATATTTGCCGTCCTTGATGAGGCTGGTTCCTGCCCACATCGCGTAGCGGTGCAGGTCTTCGACGGCCGTCGGGTGTTCGGTCGTCACAGCCGACAGGCCGAATGTGCCCGCTTGCTTGTCCGTCAGCTTGGCCACAGCGGCTTTGAATTCATCCCAGCTTTTGGGAGCCGCGACACCGGCCTTCTGCAACAAGTCCTCGTTGTAGAAGAGCATCAGCGCGCTGTTCGAGATCAGGACGCCGCGCGTCTCGCCATCCCATTTCAGGTCGGCCTGTGCGCTGGCCCAATCGGTCGCGATATCGGTGCCCTGGATCCGCGCATCGAGCGGCGCGAGCCAGCCCTGCGAGGCATAGGCGCCATAATTCTGCTCGGAAATCTGGATCACCGCCGGCGGGCGATTGGACGCAAAGCGGATGGTCAGTTGGGTCAGATAGTCCGCGAACGGAATGTAGTTCTGCTTGATCTTGATATCGGGATTCTCGGCCTCGAAGGCCTTGATGGCTGCCTTCCACCAATCGGAATTGCCCGGCTCTTCCAGTTGCCAAGATGCAAAGTCGAGCTCGGTCTGCGCCTGGGCGACCAGTGTCGACGCGGCCAGCGCCGCCCCGAGGGCGGCGCCGCGGATAAGGGCTTTCAACATGCGTCTCTTCCCCAATGTCTGGTTCCACCGGAGCTCCTCCCCGACGGGCACGCGGTCGGCCTCCTGCCGCCTTATGCCCCGGCAGACTTTCAAATCGTATATCTTCTGTCAAGATCATATATGATTTGACGGGATCGACGATAACCGTCATTGGGTAGCATCCTTCTGACAGCAGGATCTGGGGCCGTGACCAAGCCGGTGGGCGAGACCAACTATGTTCGCGTGGCCAACTTGCTGCGCAATGAGATCATCGCGGGCGAAATACCGCTGGGCGGCTGGCTGCGACTGAACGCGCTCGCCGAAAAATACGGCGTCAGCGTCCAGCCTGTGCGCGAAGCGCTGCAGCAGCTCGAGGGAGAGGGCCTGGTCGAGATATTCCCGAACCGTGGCGTCCGCGTGCGGGCGCTGGATCGACAGCGGTTGATCCACTCGCATGAGATTGGCGAAGCGCTCGAGGCATTTCTCGCCTACCAGTTTGCCGAAGAGGCATCGCTGTCATCGCTCCGCAAGCTCGAAGCGCTGCAGGCGGCGCATGATGTGGCCCTGGACGCGCTGGACTGGCCTCGGATCGACGCCGCCAACTATGCCTTCCACCGCTTCATCAACATGCATGGCGGAAATCTCGAAGCGGCCGAAATCATCATCCCTCGCTATTACGGCCTGAGCGAAAGCCTTCTCTACAAGCGAGGGCGAACCCAGGCTTATGCGGATCGTGTCCGGGCCGAGCATCACGCGTTACTCGACGCCTTCCGCGACCGCGATCCCTCCCGCGCGCGGGAGATCAGCGGCAAGCATGTCCGCGCGACCCTGGATGATGTCCTGGATGCCTTCGAGGCGACACAAAACAGGGCTGCGAAGTCACGGACGGATCCATAGACGACGCCAGGAATCACGCTCCGGCGCGGCCGTCGTCGTCTATCGAAAGCCAATTAGCTGCGATCCGCGTTGCCAGCGGTTGATCAGACTCGGGACTGCGTCAGCACCAACGACGCCAGCAGCGCTGGGTGTCCGACCCAACGCGTCCGGATCCATCTGGTGAAGCCTTCGACAGAACTGGACGATTGACGCCGGAGTGCCTCGGTCGTGGCCCTCGCTTGCACCCGATGACCAGACCAACATCAAAAGCCGCTCGACCCATCGGACCACGTCTGAAAATACAATGGTATCATGAAGCTAATGGCGGAGAGGGGGAGACGCTCTCCGACAACCTGTCTGACGCCTTGTACCCCTTGACGTTCCTCCACTTTGCCCGGCTCTATGGGGGAGCAATTTGGGGGAGCACGACACCGGCATGGCCAGTTCGCAGCAGTATCTAGAGTGGCATGGGCAGCAATGGCGGGTGGTGGTTTTCATTCCCCGAAATCTTCAGTCCATCCTCGGCAGGACACGCTTCAAGCAGCCCCTTGGAACTGCCGACCTCAGGCATGCCAATGAGCTGAAATGGCCGGTGGTCACTCGGATGAAAAGCGCAATAGCTCAGGCTCGCCGAGCCGCAGCTTCGAGCAATCCCCGTGAGGCCGAGGCTTTGCACCTGCGCCTGCATGCCGACGACGAGGGAACGCAATACTGGCTTCATGATCGTGCCCAGCGGATCGCCGCGACCGAAGGCCATGAGGCCGCAGCCGCATTTTACGGCCTAGCGAGTGGCCAAGCGACGCCCCTGGACCACCATGCGAGCGCCTTCCTCACCTTCAAGGCCGACTACCGACTGAAGACCCGTGGCGACTTTGAGCGCGTCCTACGCTGGCTCGGGGACTGGCTGCGAACCGAGCATCTGCCAGTTACCCTCGAAGGCGTCACCCGCAAGACGGCGGGCCGGTTTATCGAGCAAGCACTTGTCGTCGGCCGCGACCGAAAGAAGGCCACTGCTTACCTAGGCTTCCTTCGCGAGTACTGGAAGTGGCTGAAACTGCGGGGTCATGTTGAGGACAGTCCCTGGGTGGGACAGGAACTCCCCGCCGCTCCGAGGCCGAACCGCGATGCAGAGCCAGACCGAGGCAAGCGGGCCTATACGGATGACGAGACGGCCCGCCTTGTACACGGTCCAGTGGCCGACCTAATGCACCCACCGCCGAGCCTCTATCTTTCCGACCTGATGCACATCGCAGCCCTTAGCGGCATGCGCCTGGAAGAAATCTGCCAGCTCCGCTTGGCCGATTGCGCTGACGGCAACTTCCAGGTCCATTACGGCAAGACGGCCAATGCTACCCGCACGATACCGATCCATCCCGATCTGGCCGGCCTTGTCGCTCGCCGCAGCGAGGGGAAGTCAGAAAGCGCCCACCTCATTGACGGCCTGCCCGACATACCGGCCTCCCGCGACAGCCGATCCGACCCGGCGGCGAAAGCCTTCACCCGGTATCGCCGCAAGATCGGCGTGGACGAACGGCCGAACGGTAAAGCCAAGAGCAATGTGGACTTCCACTCGTTCCGCCGCTGGTTCATCCGCAAGGCGGTAGAGGCGCTGGAAGGCGGCAATCCCGGCTTCACCCCTTGGACCATAGCGGATGTTGTCGGCCACGATGATGAGGGGGCTAAGGACATTCTGCGGCTGACCATGCGGCACTACCCCGGACAGTCGGGCGACGCCGCCAAGCGTGCCTTGGTGGAAGCCGTCAAGCTTCCAACCGCCCGCTCGCCCCGGCACCAAACGGATAGCCCCATCGAGAACCCCAAGCGCTAGCAATCAAGACAACTGAGAGGAGATTTCCCATGACCACGACCACTTCCAACCGCTTCCCGCCCGTCTCCGCCACCACCGCAAACACCGAAATTCTGGACCTCTTGAAGTCGCCAAAGCAAGCCATCGCCTTCGCTATCGAACACATCGAGGAGTTCGAGGTTCGAGCGTTCCTGATGGACTGGTCCTTGGGGGCCGACCTGACCCCGTGGGTGGAAGCTTGGCGAGTGGACTACGAGGTCGGAAAGGGCACACCCCGAGGGTGAGGCCTGGGCCTACTTGCACTCCACCACGACACACCCATCAAGCACGATCCCGAGGGAGAGCGTCCGACACTGGACTGCTCCTTCCGGCGCTCCATAGGGACCGAAGTAAAATGAGTACCAGACACATCCGGGCGCTCTTCGAGGCCAATAGACGTCTCCTCGCGGAGCATCGCGACATTCCGGCGGCCGTCGTCAACACGCTCCTTGGCGTCGCCATATGGGAAGGCCACCAAGTCGATCCCCGCGAGCCCATGACACTGGAGGATTTGGCGGTGAAGATCGGCACTCCTCCCACCACCGTTAGCGTCCACCTTCGATATCTCGGAGCGTCCTACCGGGAGGAGAAACCGGGCCTCGGCTTGGTCGAGACCCGAGAGTACCGGCCGAACCGGCGCAAGAAAACCTTCCACCTGACGCCGCGAGGGCGCGGACTAATACGGCAGCTCGATTTGATCCTGAGGAAGGCGGAGTAACGGCTCGGTCCTTCAACCCGCTGCCCACCAATAGGCCCCGGCTCACGCTTGGGGCCAAATTTTTTTGTGCCACCGGTTCCGCCACTGTGGCGCGACAGCAAAACCTATGCCCCTGAGTTGCTTTACTGTGCCAGAGATTTTGAATCCGGCGCGTCTAGCAGTTCCGCCACAGCCACTAAAAATAGCATTGACGCAAATGTTCTTCGGCGTCATATCGCGACTGTAAGCAATTTTCTCTCCCGACTTAATACCTATGGCGGACGCATCTATAATTCCTCTATCGAGTAACTATTGAGTATATACCGGCGACCTAACTCCACTTGGGTGCTTGGCGAGGAGTGCATAGGGAGGGCCAAGACACCCTAGGAATATCCTACCACCAATCCCCTAAGGTGGACCGCCCAACATACCCTAAGGGCACAGTGGGGAACCACGCGGACAGCGACGGCACATAATCAGGGAAGCTGATGTGACCTAGTGCGGAATAGCCCTGGAGGAGCCCCGGGAGGACGCGTGGGAATGCGGGGAGGCGGAGAACTGCATCCACTCTCCACAATTGCACACTGTCGTCGGCACGGTGCCACGTCGCGCTGGTGCCGGCCATCCACCCATCATCCACACCATGGAGAACCTATGGACGCATCAACGCGACCAGCACCGACACCATCAATCCGAGCCACCCTTGAGGGAGGTCGCACCTGATGGCACGTCCACAAGTGCGGGAGGTCTCCGGACCTTCCGCCATCCAGGGTATCGCCGCGCCGGTCAACACCTACGTCCGGCCGGCAGAGCCGGGGCGCTCCTCCCTTAATGACCTGGCTGAGGGTCTCGCCGCGTTTGATGCGGGCCTCGGGTCCTACATGAACAAGAAGAAGGCCGAGACGGAAGAGGCCGATGCCGCGCGGGCCATTGTGGACTTCAACCGCAACAACCAGGTGGGCTGGGCTGAAGCGGTGCGCCAGGGTCTCGTCCCGGCATCCTCCTCGCCCATCTACATGTCCGCCTACAAGAAGGCCCAGGGCAACCTTGCGGGTCTCCGCCTGGGCGACAAGTTCGCCCTGGACTACGAGACCTGGGAGGGCCGGCACGACGCTGATGAGACAGCCTTCTCCGCGTGGGCCAGCCAGTGGATGTCCGACAATGTGGGTGATGAGCAGGATGCGGATGTCCTGACCGGCCTCGCTCCACACCTTGAACGCATCACCATGGGCGGGCTCGGGACTTTCGGGAAGGAGCGCGAGGCTCGCATCAGGGCTCAGGCCCAGGCCACTACAGGCGCCACCATTAACCATGCCCTCACCGAGACGGTAGACGACGGCAGGGCCACGGGGACGACCGACTGGGACGCCTTCTGGAACCAGGCCATGGTCATCCGCGAGGAGGCCCTCAAGCGTGGCGAACAGGAAGCCCCGGTGGATCAGCTTCTGGTGGACTCCATCCTCCTCCAGGCCGAGCGGACCTCCGACATGGAAGTCCTGAAGCTCCTCGACCGCAAGCTGCCCGGGCGGGATCACCCGCTCAACCTGGACCCCAAGGTCCGTGACGCCATGACCAAATCCCAGGACCGCATCCTCGCGGCCCAGGGAGCGGCTGGGGCGGATGTCGCCCAGGAGCGGGAACGCCAGGAGAAGATGCAGCAGGAGGCGTGGAAGGCGGAGGCCTTCTCCCTCATCTACACCGGGAAGGATGTCCCCGAGGAACTCATCAAGAACCTCAGCCGCAGGGACGGTGACATCCGGAAGACCATCGAGGACGCCAAGAAGGCCTATAAGGAAGGTACCACGCAGGAAGACGACCAGTCCCTCATGGGCGTCTGGGCGGACATCGATGCGGGCGCCGGCCTCGACTACATCAACAAGGCCCGTGAGAAGGGCATCATTCGGGGCCATACGACCTACCTCAAGGCCCTGGACCGGATGGAGGCCGTCAAGAAAGCGACCGAGGACGGAGGCATCTTCACGGTACCGACCGCGAAGGACACCGTTAAGTTCCTGACGAACGCCACCGCGATCAGCAACACAGAGGCCATCATCAGCGGGGACATGCCGCTCTCCAGCGAAGCCCTGGAAGCCCTCTTCGACTACCGGCAACTCCTCCTCGACTGGGAGAGGCGCAATCCCGGGGCCCCCATGATGGTGAAGGAGAAGGCGGCGCTGGACGCGGCCAACATCATTCGGTCTCGCCTTCGGCCCGACGATACCGGGGAGCACGTCAACATTTACGAATCGGAGGCGGATGCCGCTCGGGCCCAACAGGAACGGGAGGCGGCCGAAGAGGCGGAACGGCAGGCCGAGGCCCGAGCCGCCGAAGAAGCGGCCAACGACCTTCCCACTTATGTGGCCGAAGACCAGGGAAACTGGTGGGACGGCATCCTCCAGGTGGGAAACACCATGCTGAACAACCTCGCGGCTGGGCCGGACGGTCCCAAGCAGAGCGTCTTTGGCGGTGGTCAATCACAGGGTACCCAGCAGCCCGGGACTAGCGCCTTCGGCGTCCCGACTACCACGGGTGATGAGACCTCTACGCCGCCCCCAGCGCTGGAGACCCTGAGCCCCGCCGTCAGGTCAGCCGTCGATGCCTTCTCGCAGAAGCATGGGGTCTCCGTGGAGGAGGCCAATAGGCTCTTCCACGAGGAGATGCGGACCATCATGGGCGGTGAGGATGGTGTGGACCCGACCATCACCAACTCCATCCAGCCGGACACCTCCCAGGTCTCCCCCGAGACACGCGAGAAGCTAACCAACCTCTTCAGCGATCCGCCCAAGGTGGAGTCCCTCCGGCGAGCCGGTGTCCCCATGGACGGCATCCTCGGCCTCATCGGGCACACCGAGGGGACCGACCGCAGGAACGGCTACAACGAGACGCTAGGCTACGGCGCCTACACGGGCGGAGACGTGAACCTCGTCGGCATGACGCTCGACCAGGTGGACGCCCTCCAGTCCAAGATGCTGCGCCACAAGAACAACAAGTGGAACAGCTCGGCGCTCGGCCGCTACCAGATCGTCCGCACCACCATGAGGAGCATCCGCAAAGAGATGGGCCTCACGGGCAACGAGGTGTTTGACGAGAAGATGCAGGACCGTATGGCGATGCACCTTCTGGAGCGGCGGGGTCTGTCTAAGTGGCAGGCCGGCCAGATGAGCGACGCCCAGTTCCTCAATGGCCTCTCCGCCGAGTGGGCCTCTCTCCCGAGGGCGTCCGGACGGGGCACCTACAAGGGCCAGCGGGTCTCCGTCACCCCGAAGCAGGTCCTCAGGGCGCTCCAGGGTGGTCCTCCGGGCCATAGCTCCGCCAAGCTCACCGCCTCCCTAGGCTCTCCGAACGCTCCTCCCGCCTACGCCAAGATACCCGACGTGGACAGCGAGGGCCGAGCGGGACAGGTGGCCAAGTTCCAGGAGTGGAACAGCGACCCCGTGGGCAACCACGAGGTCAACCTCAAGACCCTCCAGCCGTCCCTCCAGGACGTGATCAAGCGGGCCCAGAAGGTCAGCGGCATCAAGTTCGTCATCGGGTCCGGCAAGCGCGATGCGGCCCTCCAGAAGAAGGCCGTGGAGTGGGGCTGGAGCAAGACCCATGACAGCGACCACCTCGACGGCAACGCCGTGGACCTCTGGCCCATCGACGCGGACGGGGCGGTCAACTTCGACGCAGCCTCGCAGGCTGAAATCGTGAGGGCCATGAAGGTGGCCGCCAAGGAACTCGGCATCAAGCTCGACATCGGTGCCGACTGGAAGCGCTTCAAGGACAAGCCTCACTTCGCCATCAAGACCTAGGCACGCCAGGCAGAGGGCGGCCCGTGGGGCGCTCATCGAGAATCGCAAGGCCCGGGCCCGAGGCTAGCTGGGAGCGCAAGACCTCCTGGCAGCGCTACGGCCGCAATAGACGGCAGCGACCAACACAGCACGCATAGATCAACCCTTGGGGCGGCCTTCGAGCCGCCCTTTTCCATGGGAGACCACCATGAACGACTTCAACGATTTCCCCCTAGATGTAGAAAATGGGGAGCCGGTTATCGCGACCATTGCCCACTGGCACGAACCCGCCCCGCTGAAGGGCGGTTTCAGCATTCCAGCCTGTAGCTATGGCGTGAACCTTGTAGTAGGCGGCCAGTTCGTCCGCCAGCTTTGGGGCGCTGGATATGCTCCCGAGCCCATTCCCATCATTTCCCATGCACTCTGGCGCGTGCTGAACGTTGTACCCGCTACCTCCCTCCTTGAGGTCGAAGCGATGGCGGATTTCGGGCTCTCCTGGGGGCCGAATGGCTATGTCGCCAACAGGCTTTCAGGCCGAAAGCTGGCCGAGCGCAATCTGGCCCTATGGTCTCTCATGCAGGAGCTTCAGGCCGCCCATCAGGCAGGGCGCTGGAGCTTCACGCCACTCCCGAAGAAGAAGGCCGATAGGTGGTCCCTCTTCAAGGCCAAGGAGACCGACCTTCTCGTCGCGCGGCCGGCGACCCTCAAGCATAAGGCCAGGCACAGCCCAACGCCCGACACCTATCCGAGGGGCATCGCGTTCTTGCAGGGCGGCACCGTATGACATCACGGAACAGAAGGCTGACCCAGAAGGCCGACATTAAGCGCCGAGCCCATGGTCCTCCGAGCTTCCCGCGAGAACATTGCGTGGTCCCGGGATGTCGGCGCCCGACGCAACGCTCCTCCTCGCAGGGCCTGTCGGAGACCTACTGCAAACGCCACAAGGAACACCTACGGACCCACGGCCACGAACACCGCAAATCGTACTCCAAGGCAGAACTAGTGCCCTTTCGGAAAGCCGCGCGGGAGTGGTTCATGGAGCATCGGGAAGATAGGGCCGTCCAGATGGCCGTCCGTTCGCTGGAAGGCCTCATGGCCTCGCAAGGCAAGTCTAAAGACGCCTACCACCAGCGCGGCATGACACCCGAGGCGAAGGCCAGGAACACACTCGCGCGGCTCCATGAGGCCGGAAAGGCCGCGCAAACCCTACTACTCATCGTCCTCACCATCCAGGCGGCCCACGCCGAGCTAGGGCCTTGGGGTGCCCCTGACTGGGAAGCCGTCCAGATCAGTAAGCAGGCGAAGCGACTCCGGGGAGCAGCCGGGACGCACTACCCCGATGCACCCTCACGGTATCCCCGAAGCGAGGGGCTCTATCTCAGGCACCTTGGAAGGATGCTCGCAGAGCGGGCCTCGCTCGGGATCGGCGGCGACACCATCGACCACATCAGGGAGCGGGCACGGCCGTCCATCAAGCGGCCTCGCCCCAAGCCAGCGCCGCCAAGGGATGACACAGTGGATGAACTGAGACGGATGCAGGCCTTCACAGCCGCCCTTCGCGGAGGCTCCTGGACGGTCACGGCGAGAGGCTAGCTATGGAGGACTTTGACGAGACATTTAGTGAACAATCTAGGGATAGAAAGGGCCCGAGAGTAAACAATGAAGGCGCCCCCGCATCGATCTTCCTGGACCCGTGGCTCACCACGAAGGGAGCCCCGCTAGTCGCGCTCGTGGACCACCTCATGCTTGTCACCACGCCCGACGCTAGGAAACGCACGAGGTCTCTCCGCCGTGACGCGGCCCAGCGTCGCCGCTTCGTCATGGGGAACATCGCGGCCAACCTCGTTCAGCTGGCCTTGAGCCCATCCCGCGAGGAAGGCGGCCTCCTGGCAATCGCTACGGCCAAGACGAAGCCCACACGCTACGACCGCGAGGACTACCCTCAAGGCATACTCGCCGGGTCCGTAGCGGCCCTTGCGGACGCGGGGATGCTGGTCCGTCACCCGTTTGTATTCAAGCAAGCCACGACAACCGTGGAGCCTACGCCCGAGTTCATCGCCTTGATGCAACGACATGGGGTGCGACTCGCGGACATTGGCAGGGATGCAGGCGGGGAGACCATCTGGCTACGGGCACGGGAGGATGAGAACGGGGAGACTCTGCGTCGCCGGCAGTACCGCAACCAGACCATCGGCAAGACGCTTGTTCACTACGACGACACCGAGGAAACGGAACGGCTTCGCGCCGAGATGGAGCGCATCAACTCCACCCTCAATGGGGCCGAGATAGCCTACGCTGGGGAGCCGATAGGGCCGTTGGCACTGCGCCGGGTCTTCCTCCTGCGGTCGGCCAGTGACCCGTATGAATTTAAGCTCAGCGGCCGGATTGTCGGCGGCTTCTGGCAAACACTGAGGAAGGACAAGCGGTATCTCATCACCGTTGGCGGGGAAGGGATCGCGGACCTCGATTTCTCGGCCGCTTTCCCTAGCCTCGCCTACGTCGTCGCCACGGGCGCACTGCCGGATGGAGACCCCTACGACATCCCCGGCCTGGGCGAACACCGGGACGGGGCCAAGCTGGCGATGATCTCGATGCTATCCCGCAAGGGTGACATGCGGCGGCTTTCTCCAGAGCTTAAGGCGGCCTTGCCTGAGGGCTGGACCGCACGGCGGCTTGTGGAAGCTCTGACGCTCCGACATCCCGCCATCGCCCACATGTTCGGGCGAGACGTAGGCATTGAGCTAATGCACCTGGAGGCGAGCATTATGACGGCGGTGCTTCTGGAGCTAGCCGACCGGGGAATCCCAGCGCTGCCAATCTTCGACGGCCTCAACGTCAGGAAGTCCGACAGCGCGGTTGCTCAAGAGGTGATGCGGGCGGTATCGGCTCAATGTCTTGGCGTTGCACTGCGTGTTGTGGAGAAGCCGATATGGCGGCCGAGAGCGGCCCTCGCGGCTTAACTTGCCACTAGTGCCCCTTCAAGTCTCCCCTCTAGGAGAAAGGAGCCTAGAGTAGGATCGGTCTCTCCTTCTCATCATCGCCCTCAAGGCTGGGAGGAGAGACCAGAGGGCAACGTAAGGCGGCGAGCGGAGACATTCCTTCAGTGCTCAATGTGACTGACCTCCTCCCGGAAGACCTTTGGCCTCGCCTCACGGTCTAGAGGAGGTGGAGGATAGTCTCCACCTCACCCCGGTCACCCTATGCACTGTTCCAGTCCCCCGGTCCCACTAACCTCCCGCCACCCCTACCGTCCGCCCCATATCTCCCGCGATGCATTTCATCACGTACTATCCGGGGGGCTCCACCACAGCGGCGGGGGCGCCCAGCGTCGGTCTTAGGGGGAGTGCCTGCTGGAGGACTTCGAAATGACCGATATGGGGTGAGAGCGGAGTGGCAGCTTTGGGAAGTCGTGGCGCAAGTGCTGACACACCTGCAATTATCTCACGGTAGAATTGCGTCGTTCGAGACGAAATGATCGCGGTCATTAATGTATGAAGGCAGACCCGGGCCCAAGATCGGCTCACTGGCGGCTTCTTTCGCTGCAATCACCTGATTTAGGTCGAAGAGGAACGTGAGATCGTCAGCGGTCTTCCTCATTCCGTATGCCTTGCGCACGGCCACGTCCAAGTTTTCAGTCGCTATCTTCAGCGGATGTTCACCGGGCAGCTCGAGACCACGGTATAGCTCGCGGAAAGATAGGTTGTGCTTTGTCATCAGCTCGCGACGAACCTTACGAAGGTTGCGACCAGCCTCCGCAACCTCTTTGACAGACACCAGTGTCGGGGCCTGAGGCCAAGGGAAGCTGTCCCACACAGTGTTCGACGTGTAGCGGAAACGCTCCGTAAGCGTAGAGCACCGGTTAATGAACCAGCTCCAGTGCGGGGTCGATTGCATGATGCCGAACGAATAGTCGTCATCGAACGGGAAGACCTGGATCGCGTCGTTTGGGCTAATCTCTGACGAGATGAACTCAAAGACAGGTCGCAGAGTAGTTCGGGAGCAACCGATGTAGCGCTTCAACGGGCTGACGGCTGCGACCATGTCCTCGCGCACATAGGACATTCGCCACCAGTAATTGAGGAAGTTTCGATGGTGCCAATTGACCTTTGCTTTCGGGTTCGTTGCAAGGGCCTCCTGGTTCTTCTTCAATTCGTTGGCCGCCGCCTTCTGGCGTTGGGGTAGGACGGTGGCCTGGATGCGATGGAAGACATCGGGATAACCCTGAGCCTCAAGCAAATCCTTACCGCTAAAGTCGATCACGTAGCGTGTGGGTTTCGCGTCCTTCTTGCCCAACATGTCATCACCGACGATGAACGGCTTCACCACCTCCTGATACTTCGGGTCCTTATTGAAGAGCAGCCTTGCCTCGGCTGGCTTCAGAAGAAAGCCCTTATGGCCATGCGTCTGCCCCTGAAAGTTGGTCCCCTTTTTCGCATTTGCCTGGATCGTCTTGGCCTTGGTCACATCTATGCGGAACGACAACGATGAGGGGATACGGTCCAAGTCCTCGTGGCGCCATCCAGCGTCAAGCTTGTTGCCCTCTTGGATGTAGAGGCGCCTCTTCCCGGGGGCATCACCTTTCACCCAGTTTACGATAGAGACACTGAGGTTTGCCGCCCCTGGCCAAATCATGCTGGACACGGCTTCCGTGATGGTGCCACCGGTCGCCAAAACGTGATCAAGCCCACTCTCGCGGGAGTAGTTCTGCTTGATTGTATTGGTGCCTACCAAGCCGGCACGCTGGCCTTCGCCTAGATGATCGTGAGCGAGCCGTATCCAGTACACGCAGTAGTCGGCACGTCCGTCAACCTCAGGATGACGCTCTCTGACCTTGTTGAGGTATTTTGGTCCCAGCTCTTCCTGGAGCTTATTCTTGCTCTGATAAGGTGGATTCCCGATGATTGCGTGGGTGTCAGGCCAATCGACGAAGAGAGCGTCTCCTTCGATGATGTTGGTGTCAAGATTGTCGAGCGGCAGCACCTCGTCTTCTGAGAAGGCGAGTTCGAGGTTTCCTTTGAACCCATTGGTCTCCGCATTGAGGGTCTCAACTGCCTCGTCAAATGACAGCTTCTTTGCTAAAAGTAGAACGACCTTTGTGAGCTCAACACCGAAGTGATCGTTGTCGATACCATAGAACTGTCTTGGGCTAATCGCGCAGAGGCGCTTGGCACGCTCAAGGAACTCCTTTTGGCTGATCTCTGATAGCCGGATCATGATGCGAGCATCCAATCGGGCCATTTCTCGGTAGGCGACATACAGAAAATTGCCGCTGCCGCATGAGGGATCCAGAACCTTAAACTCAGAGAGTTCGCGACGAAGGTTGACCAGATGCTTTAAAGTCTTTGCTGTGTCGATCCTCTCTTCCCATGGTTTGACTATGGTGGGTCCGACGATGCGCTGAATGTCAGCCTCGGAAGTGAAGTGGCGCCCGTGCTGATGGCGTTCTTCCGAATCCATGCTCGACTGGAAAATTGTACCAAAGATCGCAGGGTTCACCTGTGACCAGTTCTTCCCGGCGATGCCAGTGTTATCCGGCGTTCCATCGCCCCCAAGCAGCTCAAGTTCATACTTGGTCAGCTCGACAGGTTCGACCGTGGCAAAAAGGCCACCGTTAAAATAGGGGACACCCACAAAGCGCCCGGCAGAAGCCGGCTTCTTCGAGTCCATTTGGGCGAAGAGTTGCTTGAACAGGTCATAGGACGACCAGCCCTTCTCCTGGCAGTCTCGAACGATCTGCGTCACAGTGCCGGAGGGGATGAGGTCGATGTCCTCGGCAAACATAGTAACCACGAGCTGCAGCACGAACCGCTGAGCAACCTCGCGGTCGATTGGCTTACCGGGGCGCTTGATCAGGCTCTGGAATAAGTCGGCGGTCTGATTAGCAGCTTGGCGAGATACTTTCTCGCGATCGTTATTGAAGATCGGCGGCTTCTCCTGCGGCAGCAGGAAATTAAGCGCGGTGTACCGATGATCGATGTCGTGGACACTGACCTTGTCGACGGGCTCATCGAGCTGTCGGTCGAAGTCGTAGATCCAGAATTCGTCAAAGTTACACAGGACTGCGTACCTGGGTCGATTTGGTACCGCATTGAGCCAGTACTCGAACGCCTGCCGGTAGTGAAGGTTGAGCTTCTCACCGCGCTTCTTCATCTCGATAAGAGCGCGTGGTTTCCACATCAGGTCGGCGAACGAGGTACCCCGGCCCCTCTTCTTTACGCGGAACTCAAGAGTCGCGCCGGCCTCCTTGTAGCCGGCGTGGCCGAAAGCCTTGAAAAGCCGGTCGCAGAAAACTTGGGCTTCGCCCTTTTCGTCGCCTTGCAACGATCGGACATAAAGCTGAAATTGATGAAGGTCTTCAACGATCTTTGACATACTGCCCCTCCCAGCGAGTACGGCTACCTGTCTACCGCAGCATTGTCGACAGCGAAGTCATATAAGCAGCTTCATAACTGGCGCCATGCGAGGCACTAAGGCGCTCACTTCGCCGCAAGAAAAGCTCGCCTGTGGCACAAAAACTTTTGCGGCACCCGAGGTCGCTCATCCGCTCCTAAGCAGGGGCGCCACGACAGGATTGACCGTGTTGGCGTCAGCTACCGACCGGCGGCACTTATGTCCCATCGGAAGCTGACTCATGCGATGCCGCTGTTGGTGAACCAATTTGCGTGGCTACCACGCGCGGATGATCGGCGGGCTCAGCGTGAGGAAGCAGGCCGGAGATTGCCCAGTAAGCTATACTATCGGGTTCCGCGCGGCTGCTAAGCGTGGGTGTCGCCCGTGAAGCAAAAGCCGATATGGCGGCCGAGAGCGGCCCTCGCGGCTTAACTTGCCACTAGTGCCCCTTCAAGTCTCCCCTGTAGGAGAAAGGAGCCTAGAGTAGGATCGGTCTCTCCTTCTCATCTTCGACCTCGCCATGAGGAAAGCCCCAAGGGCAACATGAGGGCTGGGAGAGGAGACCCGACATTTATGCTCAAGGTGACTGACCTCCTCCCGGACAAGCTTCCAGCCCCGCTCATGGCCCGGAGAGGGTGGAGGGATGAATCCCCACCTCACCCAGTCCCCTTACGCACTCGCCCGCAAGTCTCCCCATCCGATCCGCATCCGGCCAACCTACCGCAACCTCTTCGCGTCCACCCCATGCCCCGCCCTAAGCACCCCCCCCGCCCATCCAGAGGTCTCCACCGCCAAGGACGCATCGCCCAATGTCCAAGCGTCAGGTAGGGCCTGAGGGAAGACTTCGAGGGAACTTGTGGGCCGAGGGAAGATGATGCGATCAATGAGCGAAGGGCCAACGTCAGGCCCGACACCGAGGAGCAACGCTATGCCTGCCCCAACCCCAAAGGACGACATGAAGGCCACCCTCGCGGACCTGCACCAAGCGATAGACTTGCAGGCCAAGAAGCTGACCATCCGGTTCGCGCTGATGATGGCGGCCTTCGTCGTCATCGTCTATCTGCTCGACGTGACGCGCTAGGCAGCCGGGAGTCACCATGCCGGAACTCGTGACAAAGGATGACCTCAGGGTGGCCCTGCACATCTCCACCATGCGGGTCGGCCTGATGATCGGCATCACGTTCTTCGGACTGTTCCTCGCTCTGGTGCTCGCGTTGGGCCGGACGTAGCTCACTGCGCGAAGCCGGCTACTCCGGGAAGGGCTCCCAAATGTTCGGGGGCAGATGAAAACTCTGGACCCGCTCCGCTCCTCGCCAGATTGTGAGGGTCTCGTCCCCGTGGCGGAATAGTCTCAGCGCACCCTCGCCGTGCACCTCTTTAGACCAACTCGACAGCAGCGTGAGGTTCTCGGCCTCCAGGAAAGCACGAAGGCTGTTGAGGGCCTCCTCGGCCGCCCCCAGCTCATCACATGCGGCGTCTACCCAGCGATTGAGGCGAACGAGGTCGGCCAGCTCGGCATCGCAGAGCCAACCAATTGCCTCCGCTTCATTTCGCCATTCAAGCTGGGCGAGCGGCACGAGTGCCGAGGTTACGCGGCCTTCCAGGGAGCCCGAGCGGCCAACCTTCAGCACGCGCCCGCCACTCAAGGGGACCGAGCCGAACGGCGTCACAATGCCGCCGATACCGCCCGCCGATAGCGCATCCACCCCCTGGGCTACCTGCAAGAAGCCGCCGCCCGTAGAGATCATGGCCATGATCGTTCGACAAACCCGGGCCGTTAGGCCGCTACGGATACGCCTGACGACTGCATCGTAGCTCCGACACTGAAGCCGGGATGCTTCGCCCCTCCGCACAAGGTCCGCCACCGATGACCACCTTTGGTGAAGGCTGTCTTCCAACTCCCGGCGTTGCCGGATGTGTTCGGACTCGCGGAGGGCTGCTCCGAATTGATCGCCGCTAAAGTACTGATGCCCACAGCAGTGACCAACCGCATGGAGAGTCCCGGCGGAAGTAGACCACAGTAGGTGGCCCCTGAGGTACTTCGGGCTGTTCGGACTGCATAGTGGGCAGGGTGCCCGCTCCCTACCCAAGCCAGCAATTGTAAAGTAGGGGTGGAGGACTACTACCCCATCCCTTGGTGGAGGCTCTCCGGAAATGTGCCGCCAAGTATGCGGCGAGCCGGTCTTGTGTAGATGGTCGAGAAAGTCTGCGACCAGATGCTCCGGGCGCTCTGCGAAAGTCAGCTTGATTGGGGTCGCCAAATGCTTCTCCGTTGGGGAAACTCGAAGAATCACTCCCTAGCTTACGCATGGTTACTTATGCGCAGGTTTGGTGTCCGCCATCAAGGGTCGCAACGTGCGGTGGCAACAATTCGCGAACAAACAGGAACGTTTGGCCACCTCCCGGAACGGACTGGAAACGCCGCTCCCGGATTGCGAAAAAGTATCGGCCGCGCGACACGTCCAACATACGTGACAGCGGGTCAGCTTCCCCCCGTACGGCCCCCTCCGATTTGGCCCAGGGTCTCGGCCGTGGGGGCTCCCATCAAGCTCGCGGCCACCGGCCCCTCCGTGGTCCCATCGAGCGGCCTCGCCCTCGCCCATGCCCTGCCTCTATCATCGCCGCCCGCCTCAGCCTGAGGTCCGTCCATATGGGTATACCTTTAGCGAACCTTTGTGGAGCTGGTTCGATAAATACTCTTTGACAACCCAAAGCGAACCATCAATAATGAGACCATCCAAATCGAACTGATGGGGTCTCGCCATGTTCGTCCGCGCCTATCTCCGCGCCTCCACCAAGGAACAAGATGCCAGCCGCGCAAAGGCGGACCTGGAGGCCTTCGCCAAGGAGAGGGGGCTGAGGATCGCGGCCACCTACCTGGAGAATGAGAGCGGAGCCTCCCTGGCCCGCCCCGAGCTATTCCGCCTCCTCTCGGACTGCCAGCCGGGAGACATCCTCCTAATCGAGCAGGTAGACCGCTTGAGCCGCCTCAACACGGCCGACTGGGAGCGCCTCAAGGACGAGATCAGGCAACGCCGGGTCCGCATCGTCGCTCTCGACCTCCCGACCTCCCACGACATGGCGACGGCCAAGGAGGACGACTTCACGTCCCGCATGCTGGACGCGCTCAACGGGATGCTTCTCGATATGCTCGCTGCCATTGCCCGGAAAGACTACGAGGACCGACGCAGACGGCAGGCGCAGGGCATCACCAAGGCGAAAGAGGAAGGCCGCTATAAGGGCCGCCCTGAGGACGAGGGACGCAACGCCGCCATCATGCAGATGCTCAAGGGCGGACAAAGCTGGAATAGCATCGTGGCGGCCACGGGAGCGTCTCGCAGCACTCTCGCACGGCTGGCGAAGCGGATGATGGAGGAGGCCTAAATGCCGCCTTCCAGTGCCAAATACAATTGGATTGTGCAAGCATAGCGAGAGGCCGTGCTGAGGCGGCCGAGGGGGGGAATAGATGCAGCCAGATCCAAGTATATTTGTTTCCAAGGGTCTGTTCCCGGAAAACCTTCCACCCGTTTTCACCTCACGAGATATTTGGGATGGCTTTGCGTCGCTGGGATCGAGCTATGGCGTTTTACGGGATTCGGTCGGAGGTCAGGCAGTCTACAATGCAAGCAAGCGTGGTGGACAGCGTCGCCTATTTCGCATACCTCACCCGGCCTTTGTTAGGGATCAGGCCTTATTCTTTCAGAAACATTGGGGCGAGCTGGAGAACTTGCTAAGTCGATCCACGGGATCATTGTCCAGGCCAGCCTTTTATCGCCACGGCCCTCGCCACGTTAGAATAACGAGCCACGCAGAGCTGCCCTCGCATCGACTAAGAAAGTTCTCTAGATTTAACCTCTGCCTGATAACCGATGTTTCGCGGTTTTTTCCCTCCGTTTATACTCACAGTATTCCGTGGGCAATCAACGGAAAAGCGGAGGCAAAGGCTGATACAAGGCAGAACTCACAGAGTGTTTGGGGCAATAAACTTGACTTCATATTACGACAATCTCAATCTAGACAAACAGTTGGCATAGCGGTAGGTCCGGACACTTCAAAGATAATTTCCGAAATATTGATGTCATCGGTCGATGATCAATTTATAGTGCGAAGCGGCAGCAAACCACCGACATTCCTTCGACACGTAGACGACTATTGGATTGGGGGCGATACGCAAGAGGAATGCGAGCGCCATCTTTCAAATCTTCGCACCGCGCTGCGCGATCACGAGCTGGACATCAACGAGTCCAAGACGAAGATAGTCTCTTCCAAATACGTATTTGGAGACGACTGGCCGGTTGAGTTCGAGCGGGAGCTAGAGCGCTACCTAGTCGGCAACTTCGCCGGGCCCGGTGGAATTCTGCCTCTACTTAGCAGCGCCGTCAGCATTGCGACCGAGAAGAACGACGATGGCGTCATCCGACGAACTGTTCGGAAGATTGATGAGTACAAAGGCTGGTCCCGTGATTGGGTTACGTTGGAGCATTTCCTTGCACAATGCTCTCTACAATTCCCGCACTCTTTTGACTATGTCGCAAGGGTTGTTGCTTGGCGAAGACGAATAGGGAACCCCATAGATACCGCTCTCTGGATCGATATCGCTCAATCAGTGGCCAAATCGCGGGGCTCCTCTGGATATGACTCCGAAGCAGTTTGGGCGCTCTGGCTGCTCAAGGAGCTTGGCGTCCGCGTAGTCAAAGGCATCTCAGAACCGCTTGTTGAAAGCTGCGGGAGCCTAACAAAAGCTTTTCTAGCCCATATGGGGGCTAATGGCATGCTCGTTGACCGGCAGTGGCGCGGGAAACTTGTAGAGGCTGTTGAGGGCGAGCCCTTGTCCGGCTCCGATTGGCCGCTGACCTTGGAGCTAGTTCACTTGGGGAAAGGGCTCGATAGTTGGCTTGCCGATGGAGACGGCCCCGCCATGCGGCTGCTTCACGAACAACGTAGAAGCATAATTGATTGGTCGGCCCCTCCGAAGGTATTTGGCGAACATGATGAGGGGCCCGATGGTGGTCCAGACGACGATCAGGATTCGCCGGAGAATGCGCTGGAGCACTACGGAGACGACTATGGTGAGTTTCGAAACGAGGATGAGCCCGACGAGACTGATGACACCGACGATCCGGAACACAATGACTCAGACATCGATATTGCCGACTTATTTGCCGATATCCTTCTGTAGCGCAGGGCGTGAGGTGGGCTAACCAACACTGCAAATGCGGCTCTCCACCCCTAAACGCGTCGAACATCGATCAATGCCGTGGCACCGATAGATTCCATCTCAGCTCTCATGCTGGCCAAACTGGAAAATTGGGGGAGCAGTATGGGGGAGCACTCCCGAAGAGATAGGAGCTAAGTAATTGACGACAAAGGCTCTTGGGGGAGCAAAAAGCTAATGGCGGAGAGGGGGAGATTCGAACTCCCGATACCCTTGCGAGTATGCCGCATTTCGAGTGCGGTGCAATCGACCACTCTGCCACCTCTCCGCGGTGGCGCTGTCAGCGCGATTGGCCTGATACATGGGTCTTCGGACGATGACAAGCCCCTTCGCTACCTTTCCAACGCCTTGTGGATCATTGCCCTCTCGGCACCCGGCCCCCGCCCCGCTTCGACACCGACGCCGGCAATCGCGGCCGGAGAGAGGCAATCGCGGCCGGATCAAACTCGGCGCCGGGGCTTAGCCAGACGGCAAAGGCCGGGGAAAGGCGGCAGACGCAGCATGCGCGCGTAGCAGAGGCTGGTCGCAGGAAGCGAGGGACAGTCGGCCGGGCGCACTAGCTTAAGCTTGGGCTTTAATATCTCGAAGCAGGTGGCAGGCGGATGGCGGGTGAGGCGCCTGCAAACGGGAGGGCAAACGATCCTGTTATATCGCGTTGTAAGCAGCCAAGCTGTGGCGGCAGACGCGGCCAGCCGGGGATCGGACGCGAGAGAGCTGAAGACAGCCCCTGACTCCGCAAATCTGCCCGGCCCATTACGCGTGCAGAGTGACCCAGCCCCAATCCCGCAAAGTCGCCGGCTTTCACGCACCACGACAGCCGCGCAGCTGCCCCATGTCCACGCCCCCATCGACGAGGGCACACGCGTCCGGCGGGGCGGCCGTCGGTCGCGGAGGGAGTCGAACGCTTGTTGCCAAGCCCACCAGCATGGACGACTGAACTTGCAGCAGCCCGCGTCGCAACACCGCGAGGTATCAATTGGCCTGGCACGCCTTCACCCCGCCCCCGCCCCCAAACCCCGTAGCCGTCGCAGGGGCGCGAGGCCTTGGCGGGGCTGGCTTTTGGGAGTCCGGGGCGGGCGGTTTCGCTTGACAGATGGGGGCTCGTCCCTATAAGTGCGCCCGGAATGGCGGCGTGGCTTTCGGCTGCGCCATTTCCATTTCAATGAACCCTGACTGAAGAAGCGGACCCTTCGAGGTCACGCTGAACAACTGGATAGAACAATGTTCGCAGTCATCAAAACGGGTGGCAAGCAGTACTCGGTTGCCGCCAATGACGAACTGGAAGTCGAGCTGCTCGAAGGAGCGCCCGGCGATATGGTTACCTTCGGCGAGATTCTCCTCGTCGGCGGCGAAGCCGGCGTCACCATCGGTGCCCCCTTCGTCGAAGGCGCCTCGGTCTCGGCCGAGATCATCGACCAGATGCGCACGCGCAAGATCCTGGTCTTCAAGAAGCGCCGCCGTCAGAATTCGAAGCGCAGCCGCGGCCATCGCCAGCACCTGACCATTGTCCGGATCACCGAGATCCTGACCAATGGCGCCAAGGCGTCCGGCAAGAAGGCCCCCAAGGCCAAGGTTGCCAAGGCTGCAGCACCCGCGACCGACACGGCTCCGGCCGCTCTCGTCAGCGGCGGGCTCGACAGCTCCAACCTCTCGCTGATCTCGGGCATCGGCCCGACCATCGAGAAGAAGCTGCGCGCCGCCGGCATCACCAGCTGGGAGCAGATTGCTGCCTGGACCGATGCCGACATCGCCAAGTATGATGAAGAGCTCGCCCTGCGTGGCCGGGTTGTTCGCGAAGAGTGGGTCCAGCAGGCCTCTGAGCTTCTCGCCGGCAAGCCGCCGCGCGCCAAGATCGACCAGGCAGAGCTGAAGTCTGGCGAAGATCGCTGAGCCGCGCTTTCTAGCGCGCCCCTAACAACGGATCGGGAGTTCGATCATGGCACACAAAAAGGCAGGCGGTTCCTCGCGCAACGGTCGCGATTCCGCGGGTCGACGCCTCGGCGTCAAGAAGTTCGGCGGCGAAGCCGTCATCTCGGGCAACATCATCCTGCGCCAGCGCGGGACGCAGTGGCATCCGGGCACCGGAGTTGGCCTCGGCAAGGATCACACGATCTTCGCTACCGAGGAGGGATTCGTATCCTTCCGTCGTAAAGCCAATGGCCGCACCTACGTATCCGTCGTCGCTCCGGCGGCGCTGGAGGCTGCAGAATAACCGGCTTTCATTCGGGAACGCCGGCGTCGCATCGACCCGGCCGACCGTGACGGTCAGAAGACAGGGGAGATGGGACACCATCTCCCCTTTTCTTTTGGCCCGACCGGGAGGCACCAATGCGGGACCAGGATTCGGAAGACACGCTCGACGACGAAGAACGGACCGTCCTGACCGCGCGGCTCGCGCTGCGTCGGCCCAGGACGGAAGATGCGGCGGTTCTCGCCGCAGCGATCGACAACCCGCGCGTGGCGATGAACCTCGTCAGCGTGCCGCATCCCTATCGCCGCGCCGATGCGGAGGCCTGGATCCAGCAGGGCCGCAATTCGGCCTTCGGCCACGCGCATATTGCGGTGTCGCAGGGCGATGGCAGCCTGCTCGGGGCCAGCTTCCACCGGCCGAGCGCGACGCGTCCCGACGGTCATGACCTGTCCTTCTGGGTGGCGGAGCGGTTCTGGGGCCAGGGTTTCGGCACCGAGATCGCGCACGCGACGATCGACCATGCCTTTGGCGCAGGCGGGGTCGAGCGGCTCTGGTGCGCGGTGCGGGTGACGAACGGCCCCGCCCGCCGCGTGGCGGAAAAGTGCGGCTTCCAGTTCCGCGATACCGGCATGGTGCGCTCGCTGTCAGCGCGCGGTTCCGTTCCGGTCGAGCATTTCGTGCTCGAACGCCGGGTCTGGCAGAGCCTGAAGGCCTGGGGTCGCCCGACCCATGGCGACGGTGCCGCGACCTTCCTGTGGCCCCGCCCCTTGCAGGAGGAGGGCGAGCGATGATGACGATACGAGCGATGCTGCCCGAGAAGACGATCCAGACCGCCAACCTGCTGCTGCGCCCGCTGCGGCCCGGCGATGCCGCGGCCATTGTCGCCGGCCTCGACGATTTCGAGGTCACGCGATGGCTGGCGCGGGTTCCCTATCCCTATACCCACGACGAGGCCGAACGCTTCCTCGCCTGGGAACGGTCGCAGCGCCCGGTCAGCGCCGAGCAGGTCTACGCGATCGATCGCGATGGCATGATCGGATTGATCTCGCTGCGCGACGCCGGTCCGGAACCGGTGCTTGGCTATTGGCTGGCGCAGGCCCATTGGGGCAAGCGCTATATGAGTGAGGCCGTGGCGGCCCTGGTCGACGACACCTTTGTCGATCCCGACGTCACGACGATCCAGTCCGGCGTGTTCGAGGGCAATGAGCGCTCGCTCGCCATCCAGAAGCGGCTCGGTTTCGAGATCGTCGGTCGCTCGATCCAGCATAACCTTGCGCTTGGCCGCGATCTTGCGCATATCGACACAGCCCTGACGCGCGCGCGTCACTACGAGTTGAAAAAATGAAATTTCTCGACGAAGCCAAGGTCTACATCCGCTCCGGCGACGGCGGCGCAGGCTGCGTGTCGTTTCGTCGGGAAAAGTTCATCGAGTTCGGCGGCCCGGATGGCGGCGACGGCGGCCGGGGCGGCGACGTCTGGGCCGAGTGCGTCGATGGTCTCAACACGCTGATCGACTATCGCTACCAGCAGCATTTCAAGGCCAAGGTCGGCGTGCATGGCATGGGCCGCAACCTTGCCGGCGGCAAGGGCGACGACGTCACCCTGAAGCTGCCCGTGGGCACGCAGATCTATGACGAGGATGGCGAAACGCTGATCGCCGACATGACCCATGTCGGCCAGCGCGTGCAGTTGGCCCGGGGCGGCAATGGCGGCTTCGGCAATGCCCATTTCAAGACCTCGACCAACCAGGCGCCCCGTCGCGCCAATCCCGGCCTCGAGGGTCTGGAGCGCTGGATCTGGCTGCGGCTGAAACTGATCGCCGATGCCGGCCTTGTCGGCCTGCCCAATGCCGGCAAGTCGACCTTCCTGGCCGCCGTCACCGCGGCCAAGCCGAAGATCGCCGATTATCCCTTCACCACGCTGCATCCCAATCTCGGCGTCGTGCGCAGCGACGGCCGCGAATTCGTCATGGCCGATATTCCCGGCCTGATCGAAGGCGCGCATGAGGGTGTCGGCCTCGGCGTCCGTTTCCTCGGCCATGTCGAGCGCTGCCGCGTGCTGCTGCATCTCGTCGACGGCACGCAGGAAGATCCGGCCGAAGCCTATCGCATCGTCCGCGCCGAGCTCGACGCCTATGGCGACGTGCTGGCTGAGAAGCTCGAAGTGGTGGCGCTGTCCAAGGCCGACGCCATTCCCGAGGAAGAGCTCGAGAAGCGCAAGAAACAGTTGGCCAAGGCCTGCGGACATACGCCGCTGGTTCTCTCCGCCGCCACCCGTGTCGGCATGGAAGGGGCGCTGCGCGCCATCGGCCGCATCATCGACGAAGGCAAGCTGGAAGACCCGAACATGCATCCGAGCGCCAAGGGCGAACCCTGGCGACCGTGAAGCTCATGAGACCATGCCGGCGGACCTCTGCCCGCCGGCCTTCCTCCTGAGCCTTGCAACAGGGCATCGCCCCATCGGATCGAAGAGCACAGACACCATGAGCCTGATCGTGGAACAGACCGCCGACATCGCGGTGAAGCTCAAGCCGGAGAATTTCCGCCGCATCGTCATCAAGATCGGTTCGGCGCTGCTGGTCGATCGTGCCACCGGCCGTTTGCGCGAGGACTGGCTGGCCGCCCTCGTCGACGACGTGGCGCAGCTCGCCGCCGGCGGCCGCGAGATCCTGCTCGTCTCGTCGGGCGCCATCGCGCTCGGGCGCGGCGTTCTCGGCCTGCCCAAGGGCGCGCTGAAGCTGGAGGAAAGCCAGGCCGCCGCCGCCGTCGGGCAGATCGCGCTGGCGCGGGCCTATTCCGAAATGCTCGGCCGCCATGGCCGCACCGCCGGGCAGATCCTGCTGACGCTGGGCGATACCGAGGAACGGCGGCGCTATCTGAACGCCCGCTCGACCATCGGCACGCTGCTGAGGCTCGGCGCCATTCCCGTCATCAACGAGAACGACACGGTCGCCACCAGCGAGATCCGCTATGGCGACAATGACCGCCTCGCCGCCCGCGTCGCCTCGATGATGGGCGCGGACCTGCTGGTGCTGCTCTCCGATATTGACGGGCTCTATACCGCCCCGCCCCAATCCGATCCCAACGCCACTTTCATTCCCGTGGTCGAGCGCATCACCGCCGAGATCGAGGCGATGGCCGGCGGCGCCGGCTCGGAATTTTCGCGCGGCGGCATGAAGACCAAGGTCGAGGCGGCCAAGATCGCCACCGTGGCCGGCGCCGCCATGCTGATCGCGCTCGGCAAGCCGCAGAACCCGCTGAAGCGGGTTTCGGACGGCGCCAAGGCGACCTGGTTCCTGCCGGAACTGAACCCCGTAACCGCGCGAAAGAAGTGGATCTCGGGCCATCTGGAGACGCGGGGCGTGCTGGTGATCGACGATGGCGCGGTCAAGGCGCTGCGCTCGGGCAAGAGCCTGCTGCCGGCCGGCGTCCGGCGCATCGAGGGCCGGTTCCAGCGCGGCGACGCGATCATCGTGCAGGGGCCGAATGGCGAGGAGATCGCGCGCGGCCTGGTCGCCTATGACGCGGCCGACGCCGAACGCATCGCCGGCCGCAATACCAAGGAAATCGAAACGATTCTCGGCTTTGCCGGCCGGGCTGCCATGGTCCATCGCGACGACATGGCGCTTCGCGGCGAATAGGAAGATCATCATGACCACCTCCCTCCTCCGCGAGACGACGAACGGCAACCAGGCCGAGACGGTCGAAGCCGTGATGCTCGATATCGGCCGCCGCGCCCGCGCCGCCGCCCGGCGCATGGCGCTGGCCTCGACCGAGGCCAAGAACGCGGCGCTGAAGGCCATGGCCGCCGCCATCCGCGCCCGCGCCGACATCATCCTCGAAGCCAATGGCCGCGATGTCGCCGGGATGAAGACGGAAGGCGCCGCGGCATCCTTCCTTGACCGGCTGACGCTGACCCCTTCTCGCATCGAAGGCATCGCGGCCGCGATCGACGAGATCGCCACCCTGCCCGATCCCGTCGGCACCGTGATTTCCGCCTGGGACCGGCCGAACGGCCTGCATCTCGAGCGCGTCCGCACGCCGCTCGGCGTCATCGGCGTCATCTATGAGAGCCGTCCCAATGTGACCGCTGACGCCGGCGCGCTCTGCCTCAAGGCCGGCAATGTCGTGATTTTGCGCGGCGGCTCGGACTCGTTCCATTCCTCCGCCGCCATCCATGCGGCCCTCGTCGAGGGACTGGTCGCGGCCGGCCTGCCCGCCGACGCCATCCAGATCGTGCCGACCCGCGACCGCGCCGCCGTCGGCGCCATGCTGTCCGGCCTCGACGGCGCGATCGACGTGATCGTGCCGCGTGGTGGCAAGAGCCTGGTCGCGCGCGTGCAGGAAGAGGCGCGCGTGCCCGTCTTCGCCCATCTCGAGGCGATCGTGCATGTCTATGTCCACGCCAAGGCCGATCTCGGCATGGCGAAGACGCTGCTGGTCAACGGCAAGATGCGTCGCACCGGCGTCTGCGGGGCGACCGAGACGATGCTGATCGACCGCGCCATCCTGGACACCCATCTGGTGCCGATCCTCGACGCCCTGGTCGCGGCCGGCTGCGCCATCCGGGGCGACGCAGAAGTCTGCGCGCGCTTCCCGGCCGCGACGCCTGCGACCGAGCAGGACTGGTCGACCGAATATCTCGACGCGATCATCTCGGTGAAGGTCGTCGACGGCGTCGACGAAGCGATCGACCATGTCGAGACCTACAGCTCGCACCACACCGACGGCATCATCACCGAGGACGAGGCGGTCGCGGCCCGTTTCCTGGCCGAGGTCGATTCCGCCATCGTCGTGCACAATGCCTCGACCCAGTTCGCCGATGGCGGCGAGTTCGGCTTTGGCGGCGAGATCGGCATTGCCACCGGCCGGATGCATGCGCGCGGACCTGTCGGGCTCGAGCAGCTGACCTCGTTCAAGTACCGCGTCAACGGCACCGGGCAGACGCGGCCGTGAGCCTCGGCGAGGCCGAGATCCAGACCGTGATGGTGGACCCGGCGCTGCGTTCGGCCCTGAAGCTGCCTTTCGCGGCGCCCGGCCAGCGCATCGGCCTGTTCGGCGGCTCGTTCGATCCGCCGCACCAGGGCCACCTGACCGTCAGCCTTATGGCGCTGCGCCGGCTGAAGCTCGACGCCGTCTGGTGGCTGGTGACCCCGGGCAATCCGCTCAAGGACCATGCCCCGGAACAGCTCGGCCGCCGTGTCTCGGCGGCGCGCGCCATGGCGCGCCACCCGAAGATCCACGTCACCGCCATCGAGGCGACGCTGAAGACCCGCTTCACCGCCGACACGCTGGCGATCCTGTCGCGGCGCCTGCCGGGCGTTGAGCTGGTGTGGCTGATGGGCGGCGACAATCTGCGTCAGTTCCATCGCTGGCGCGACTGGCGCCGGATTTCCCGGCTGATGCCGATCGCAGTCTATGACCGGCCGGGCAGCACCTTCACCGCCACCGCCGCCCCGGCCGCGTTCGCGCTGCGCCGACGCCGGCTCCGCGAAATCGACGCGGCCCGGCTGCCGACACGCCGGACTCCGGCCTGGATCTACCTGCACGGGCCCCGAATCGCGCTTTCTTCGACGGAACTGCGCGCCAAACGCAATAAGAGTGCCGCCGCGTCTTGAAAGCGCCACAGCGTCGTGCCTATGTGCTTTTTTGCACGATTTCCATCGCGTGGAGCGCATCCGCTCCTGGCCAGATCGAAGGCCCAGCGCGCCAATGGCGAAAGGACTGACCACTGACGACGGCAATGCAGCCTGAGGACGCCATCCAGCGCGCGCCTCACCGAGTGGCCGTTAGCCGGCAGATTGCGGCGGACGAAGCTCTCAAAGCGATCCTCACCACCCTCGAAGATTCGAAGGCTGAGGATATTGTTTCCATCGATATCGCCGGCAAATCCGCCTTGGCCGACTTCATGGTCGTTGCCACGGGCCGGTCGCAGCGACATGTCAGCTCGATCGCGGAGCATATCAGCCGCGACCTGACTTTGGCCGGCGGACGCGTCGCACGCGTCGAAGGCGTACCCCATTGCGATTGGGTGCTGCTGGATGCGGGCGATGTCATCGTCCACATCTTCCGGCCCGAAGTCCGTTCCTTCTACAATCTCGAAAAGATGTGGTCGGCGGACGAGTCGCTTTCGGCGCCGACCCCTGCCCGGGAACAGCCCGGCAGCTAAGGCCGTTCGATGCGCATAATGATCGCCGCCGTGGGTCGGCTGAAAGCCGGCCCCGACCGCGCGCTCATCGAGCGCTATATCGACAGGGCCTCGCAGGCCGGGCGCAGTCTCGGCCTGACCCTCTCCGTCCGCGAATTTGTCGAGAGCCGCGCCCAGCGGCCCGACGAGCGCATGGCCCAGGAAGCGGCGACGCTGCTTTCCGCCCTCCCCGACGGCGCCATTCTGGTCGCGCTCGACGAGCGCGGCGAGACGCCGTCCAGCCCCGCCTTCGCCAAGCGCGTCGGCGACTGGCGCGACCAGGGCATCCGCGACCTCGTCTTCGCCATTGGCGGTCCCGACGGCCATGGCGACGCCATCCGCAAGCGCGCCGACCTCAAGCTCGCCTTCGGCGCCATGACCTGGCCGCACCAGATCGTCCGCCTGCTGCTGGCCGAGCAGGTCTACCGCTCGATGACGATCCTTTCCGGCCACCCCTATCACCGCGAATAGGCCGCCCTATATCGCCTGGGGCCCGTCGCGCTTCGGCCGCAATCCGCGGTTACGCTCGGGTAGTTGGAGGTTGACGAGGTGTTAACACTTCGCTGCCAAATCTCGTCGCTGTTAACTCAGCTTTAGCCGTCGGGCGCCTGCACTTGGTTCGCATTCGGGTCTCTTCGCTGCCTCGACAGATGGGTCCCGTCATCAGTCGGGCTGCCCTTGTCGCGGCGCTGGCCGCCGGCACCGCCCTGCCTTCGCATGCCGTCGATTCGCCCCAGCCCACGGCCCAGGCCCAGCCGGCACCGCAGGGTGGGATCAGCGAAACCGAGCAGCAGCGCGCCGCCCGCCGCGCCGAACTCGACGCCATTACTCACGATATCGAGGTCACCGCCGAGCGCCAGGCGGCGCTGCGCTCCGAAATGGACCAGCTCGACCAGGACCGCATGACGCTGAACAAGTCCCTGATCGAAACCGGCGAACGGGCCCGCGGCCTCGAGCGCCAGATCGACGAGGCCGAACAGCGCATGGGCGGCCTGCTCGACGAGGAGAAGACCGTCCACGCCTCGCTGAGCGCCCGCCGCGGCGTGCTCGCCAACGTGCTGGGCGCGCTGCAGCGCATGGGCCGCAAGCCGCCGCCGGCGATCGTCGTCCGCCCCGAGGACGCGCTCGCCTCGGTCCGCAGCGCCATGCTGCTCGGCTCCGTCGTGCCGGAACTGCGCGTCGAGGCCGAGGCGCTGGCGACCGACCTGCAGCACCTCGTAGCGCTCAAATCGGAACAGTCACGCGAACGTGACCGGATGCGCGCCGACGCCAGCGCGCTCGCCGAAGAGCGCACCCGCATCGAATATCTGGTCGATGACAAGCGCAAGGCGCGCGCCCGCTCGGAGCAGCAGCTCGCCGAGGAGCAGGCGAAGTCGGAACAGCTCGCCAAGAGCGCGACCAGTCTCAAGGGCCTGATCGCCGATCTCGAAGGCCAGATTTCCGCCGCCGCCGCGGCCGCCGAGGCCGCGAAGCAGTCGGAAGCGGCCAATCAGGCCGCCATGGACGATGGTCGAGCCTCGCGCCGGCCGGAAAACCTCGGCGCCGCCGACCGCATCGCGCCGGCCGTCGCCTTTGCCTCGACCAAGGGCCTGCTGCCCAAGCCGGTCAATGGCGTGCAGCTGAAGACCTTTGGCGACCCGGACGGGCTGGGCGGTACCAGCCAGGGCCTGTCGCTCGCTACCCGCGCCTCGGCACGGGTTTCCTCGCCGTCCGACGGCTGGGTGGTCTATGCAGGACCGTTCAGATCCTACGGACAACTCTTGATCATCAACGCCGGCGGCGGATATCATATTCTGCTGGCAGGTATGGAACGGATCGACGTCGAATTGGGACAGTTCGTTCTCGCAGGGGAACCTGTGGCGCTGATGGGATCGCGGTTGCTGGCAAGCAGCAGCACCGTAGGCATTGGCGCAACGCAGCCCGTGCTCTATGTCGAATTTCGAAAAGACGGTAACTCGATCGACCCGGCCCCATGGTGGGCCCGATCCAAAGACGAAAAGGTTGGCGGATGATACGCAACGCTTCGCTCCTCCTGGCCGGCACCATCATCGGCGCAACGGCCGCTGTGACGCTCACCCAGGTTCCGAGCCTGATTCCGGGCGTCGCGCATGCCGCCGTCTCGGATACATACCGGCAGCTCAATCTGTTTGGCGACGTGTTCGAGCGGATCCGCTCGGACTATGTCGAGCAGCCGGATGACAGCTCGCTTATCGAGGCGGCGGTCAATGGCATGCTGACCTCGCTCGATCCCCATTCGAGCTACATGAACCCCAAAGACTTCAAGGACATGCAGGTCCAGACCCGCGGCGAGTTCGGCGGGCTTGGCATCGAAGTGACCATGGAGGACGGCGTGGTCAAGGTCGTGTCGCCGATCGACGACACGCCCGCAGCTAAGGCCGGCATCCTGGCCGGCGACCTGATCGTGGCGCTGGACGGCGAAGCCATCCAGAACATGAATCTGAACCAGGCTGTCGACAAGATGCGCGGCGCGGTCAACACGCCGATCACCGTGACCATCCAGCGCAAGGGCACCGAGAAGCCCTTCGACGTGAAGATCGTCCGCGACGTGATCCGCGTCCAGTCGGTCAAGTCTCGCGCTGAAGGCGACATCGGCTACCTGCGTATCTCCTCCTTCAACGAGCAGACCTTCGACGGCCTCAAGGCCGCGATCGACAAGCTCAAGGCGGATATCGGCAAGGACAAGATCAAGGGCTACATCCTCGATCTGCGCAACAATCCGGGCGGTCTGCTCGACCAGGCCGAATATGTCAGCGACGCCTTCCTCGAAAAGGGCGAGATCGTCTCGACGCGCGGCCGCCATGCCGACCAGAACATGCGCTACGACGCCCATCCGGGCGACCTGACGGACGGCAAGCCGGTGATCGTGCTGATCAACGGCGGTTCGGCCTCGGCTTCGGAAATCGTCGCTGGCGCCCTGCAGGACCAGAAGCGCGCCACCATCCTCGGCACGCGGTCCTTCGGCAAGGGCTCGGTGCAGACGATCATCCCGCTCGGCTCCAACGGCGCGATCCGCCTGACCACGGCGCGCTATTACACGCCGTCGGGCAAGTCGATCCAGGCCAAGGGCATCGATCCGGATATCCAGGTCGTGCAGGACCTGCCTCCGGAGCTCAAGGACAAGATCACCGACACCAAGGGCGAGGCATCGCTCAAGGGCCACCTCACCAATGAGGGCGGCGGCGACGAGGGCACGGGCTCGCAGGCCTATGTCCCGCCGGAGGCGAAGGACGACAAGCAGCTGCAGCAGGCGATCGGCCTGCTCGACGGCAAGCAGGCGAATGCGGCCTTCCCGCCCAACGCTGCGGCCGCCGTGCCGAACTGATCCAGAACGGCGCCCCTCGGGGCGCCGTTTTTCTTTGCGCGGCGCGCCACGGCCTCGATACCTACGCCAAGGCCGCTTCAGGCCCCGTGCGGACGCCTGGGACTGCCGGCACCGTACAGGCGGCCCATAGTGCCGGCGAAACGCGGCAGCGCCCCAGGCGCCCGCTCCCCGCCTTCGCACGCTTGGAAGAAGGGGTTGAGCGGGCCTGTGCACAGGCGCCCCTGTCAGGTGCGACCCCTTCGAGCCATGCTATCGTCGCGCCAACGCAATCCCCGCCCCGTCGCTTCGAGGGGCAAATCCCGAATGGTCCATCATGTCCGGCAAGAAACCCGTCGATCCCACCTCGCTGCCCTACCGTCCCTGCGTCGGCACCGTCGTCTTCAACAAGGATGGTCTGGTGTTCATCGGCGAACGCTCGCCCAATGCCGAGCTGACGCCCGGCGATCCCGTCTGGCAGCTGCCGCAGGGCGGCATCGACAAGGGTGAGGATCCCCTCCCCGCCGCGCGCCGCGAGCTGTTCGAGGAAACGAGCATCCGGACGGTTTCGCTGCTCGCCGAGGCCGAAGGCTGGTTCGACTACGACCTGCCGCCGGAGCTGGTCGGCATCGCGCTTAAGGGCAAGTATCGCGGCCAACGACAGAAGTGGTTTGCCTTCCGCTTCGAGGGCGACGAGAGCGAGATCAACGTGCTGGAGCCCGGCGACGGCAGCGCCGAGGCGGAGTTCATCTCCTGGCGCTGGGAGCCGCTCGAGCACCTGCCGTCGCTGATCGTGCCGTTCAAGCGCAAGGTCTACGAGCAGGTCGTCTCGGCGTTCCGGCATCTGGCGCCCTGAAACCGGCGGGCCGAACGGATATCTGTATGCTTAACAGATGATAAGGCGGACGTTCATTCTGGGTTCAGGCTGGTGCGGCTACAACCGGGTCACCAACAAAGAGGATGACCCAGATGAAGAAGATTCTTCTCGCCACCATCGCCCTGTCGATGTTCGCCACGCCCGCCGCCTTTGCCCAGCAATACCGCGGCGACCGGGACCAGGGCCGCGGCCATGGCGGCTACGAGCAGCAGCATCGCCAGCCGCAGATGAAGAAGCACGACTACCGCAAGCGGTGGTCGAAGGGTCAGCGCGTGCCGTCCCAGGCGCGTGGCAACCGGGTCGACTACAAGCGCCATCACCTCAAGGCCCCGCCGCGCGGCTACCAGTGGGTCGAGAATGACGGCCAGTACCTGATGATCGGCATTGCCAGCGGCCTGATCGCGGCGATCGCCAACCCCGGCCGGTAAGGCCTCGATTCCGGCGGCGGCCTCCAGGCCGTCGCCTCGCTCGGGCAGCCCCGAACAGCAAAAAGCCCGCCATCGACCGGAAGGTCCATGGCGGGCTTTTCTGTATCTCGATTTCGCGGCAGGAGCCGCGAAAGATCAGTGTCCGAGGGCTTCGCGGATATCCTGAAGCTGCTGCAGCTTGGTCTGCGCCACCGTGCGTTGGGCGTCGTCGCGGGCATCCGCGACGTCTTCCTCGGCATTGCGGATCTCGAGCGCGAACGCTTCGGGATCAAGGCTTTCCAGCGGAATCGCCTGCTCGGCGAGGATGGTCAGGCCGGCCCCGTTCACGTCGGCGAAGCCGCCGCGCACGAAGAACTTCTGAACACCGCCGCCAACCTGGGTGACGACAACGCAGCCCGGCTTGATGGTCGCCATGAAGGGAGCATGGTCCTTAAGGACCGTGAACTCGCCATCAGTGCCCGGGACCACGACCGACACGACCGACTCCGAAAGCAGGAGCCGCTCGGGTGAGACGAGTTCGAACGGGAACGGTTCTGCCATGTTGGGCTCTTTCTCTCGTCAGACGATCAGGCTGCTGCCGCGAGCTTCTTGGCCTTGGCAATCGCTTCCTCGATCGTGCCGACCATGTAGAAGGCGGCCTCGGGGAGATGATCGTAGGCGCCTTCGCAGAGGCCCTTGAAGCCCTTGATCGTGTCTTCGATCTTGACCTGGACGCCCGGCGAACCCGTGAAGGCCTCGGCGACGTCGAAGGGCTGCGACAGGAAGCGCTCGATCTTGCGGGCGCGGGCGACGGTGAGCTTGTCCTCTTCGGAAAGCTCGTCCATGCCCAGGATCGCGATGATGTCCTGGAGCGACTTGTAGCGCTGCAGGATCTGCTGGACCTGACGGGCGACCGCGTAATGCTCTTCGCCGACGATCGCCGGGGTCAGCATGCGCGAGGTCGAGTCGAGCGGATCCACGGCCGGGTAGATGCCCTTTTCCGAGATGGCGCGCGACAGAACGGTCGTGGCGTCAAGGTGGGCGAAGGAGGTGGCCGGCGCCGGGTCGGTCAAGTCGTCGGCCGGCACGTAGATGGCCTGCACGGACGTGATCGAGCCCTTATGCGTGGTGGTGATGCGTTCCTGGAGCTGGCCCATGTCGGTCGCCAGCGTGGGCTGGTAGCCCACGGCCGACGGGATACGGCCGAGCAGAGCCGACACTTCCGAACCCGCCTGGGTGAAGCGGAAGATGTTGTCGACGAAGAACAGCACGTCCTGGCCCTGGTCGCGGAAGTTCTCGGCGACGGTCAGGCCGGTCAGCGCGACGCGGGCGCGGGCGCCCGGCGGCTCGTTCATCTGGCCGAACACGAGCGCGCACTTCGACTTGACGGCCGGATCGGGATTGTGCGGATCGGCATTCACCTTGGCGTCGATGAACTCGTGGTAGAGGTCGTTGCCCTCGCGGGTACGCTCGCCCACGCCGGCGAACACGGAGTAACCGCCGTGCACCTTCGCGACGTTGTTGATCAGTTCCTGGATCAGAACGGTCTTGCCGACGCCGGCGCCGCCGAACAGGCCGACCTTGCCGCCCTTGGAATACGGTGCCAGCAGGTCGACGACCTTGATGCCGGTGACCAGGATCTCGGCCGAGGTGGCCTGCTCCGAATAGGACGGGGCGGGCGCATGGATCGGACGCAGGCCTTCGGCCTCAACCGGACCGGCTTCGTCGATCGGCTCGCCGATGACGTTCATGATGCGGCCGAGCGTACCGACGCCGACGGGAACCATGATCGGGCCGCCGAGGTCCTTGACCCGCTGGCCGCGGACGAGGCCTTCCGACACGTCCATGGCGATGCAGCGCACGGTGGATTCGCCGAGATGCTGGGCGACCTCCAGTACGAGGCGGTTGCCGTTATTGTCGGTTTCGAGCGCGTTCAGGATCGCGGGCAGATGGCCATCGAACTGCACGTCGACGACGGCGCCGATAACCTGGGTGACGCGGCCGGAGCCGGCCTGCTGATTGGTGTTCGCCATGGTGTTCAACCTTCCAAAAATCCGGTCAGAGCGCCTCGGCGCCCGAAATGATCTCGATCAGTTCCTTGGTGATCATCGCCTGGCGCGTCCGGTTGTAGCGGAGCGTGTACTTCTTGATCATCTCGCCTGCGTTGCGCGTGGCGCTATCCATCGCCGACATCTTGGCGCCCATCTCGGACGCCACGTTTTCGAGGAGAGCACCCAGAATCTGGACCGAAATGTTGCGCGGCAGCAGATCCTCGAGGATCCCTGCTTCGTTCGGCTCATATTCGTAGTTCGGCGCGACCGCGCCGGCATCGCCGGCCGGGAGCTGCGCCGGAATCACCTGCTGCGCCGTCGGGATCTGCTGAATCACCGAGCGGAACTTGGCGTAGAACAGCGTCGCGACGTCGAACTGGCCGTCTTCATAGAGCTGCAGCAGCTTGCGGCCGATCGCGTCGGCGTTGACGAAGCCGATCTGCTTGACCGTGCGAAGCTCGATCAGCTCGATGATTTCCGTCTGGAACTGGCGGCGAAGGATGTCGTAGCCCTTCTTGCCAACGCAGAGGATCTTCACCGTCTTGCCGTCGCGCTGCAGGCGCAGCGCGTGATCGCGGGCGAGACGGGCGATCGACGAGTTGAACGCACCGCAGAGGCCGCGCTCGGCCGTGCAGACGACGAGAAGATGCGTCTGATCGGAACCGGTGCCGGCCAGGAGCTTCGGACCGTCGTCGGTGTTGACGCCAGCCGCCACGTTGGCGAGCACGGCGTTCATGCGCTCCGCATACGGACGCGCAGCTTCCGCGGCAGCCTGGGCACGACGCAGCTTCGCCGCGGCGACCATCTGCATCGCCTTGGTGATCTTCTGCGTCGCCTTCACCGAGGCGATGCGATTCTTTAGTTCCTTGAGGCTCGGCATGAGCGTCCCTGTCGGTCGGACTGAGATCCGGGTCGCACAAGGCGACCCGGTTCAGACCTGGATTCAGGCGAAAGACTTGGCGAAGCTGTCCAGCGCGGCCTTGAGCTGCGCACGGAAGTCGTCATTCAGCTCGCGCTTGTCGCGGATGCCATCGAGAAGCGCCTTGTGCTCGCTGCGAAGCGAAGCCAGCAGGCCTGCCTCGAACGCGCCGACCTGGTTGACTTCGATGCGATCGAGATAGCCGTTCACGCCGGCATAGATCACCGCAACCTGCTCCTCGACCTTCAGCGGCGAGAACTGCTGCTGCTTCAGGAGCTCGGTCAGGCGGGCGCCGCGATTGAGCAGCTTCTGCGTCGTCGCGTCGAGATCGGAGCCGAACTGCGCGAAGGCAGCCATTTCACGATACTGCGACAGCTCGCCCTTGATCGGGCCGGCAACCTGCTTCATCGCCTTGATCTGGGCGGCGGAGCCGACGCGCGACACCGAGAGGCCGACGTTCACGGCCGGGCGGATGCCCTGGTAGAACAGGTCGGTCTCGAGGAAGATCTGGCCGTCGGTGATCGAGATCACGTTGGTCGGGATGTAGGCCGACACGTCGTTGGCCTGCGTCTCGATGATCGGCAGAGCCGTCAGCGAGCCATTGCCATTGTCGTCGTTCAGCTTGGCCGCGCGCTCGAGCAGGCGGGAATGCAGGTAGAAGACGTCGCCCGGATAGGCTTCGCGGCCCGGCGGACGGCGCAGCAGCAGCGACATCTGGCGGTACGCCACGGCCTGCTTCGACAGATCGTCATAAACGATCAGGGCGTGCATGCCGTTGTCGCGGAAGAATTCGCCCATGGCGCAACCGGCCATCGGGGCCAGGTACTGCATCGGAGCCGGGTCCGAAGCGGTTGCCGCGATGATGATCGAATATTCGAGCGCGCCGCGCTCCTCGAGCACCTTCACGAACTGCGCGACGGTCGAACGCTTCTGGCCGATGGCGACATAGACGCAATAGAGCTTCTTGCTCTCGTCGCCGCTGTCGTTGATCGACTTCTGGTTCAGGATGGCGTCGAGCGCCACGGCGGTCTTGCCGGTCTGGCGATCGCCGATGATCAGCTCGCGCTGGCCGCGGCCGATCGGGATCATGGCGTCGATCGCCTTGAGGCCGGTCTGCATCGGCTCGTGCACCGACTTGCGCGGGATGATGCCCGGCGCCTTGACGTCGACGCGGCGACGCTCGGTGAACTCGATCGGGCCCTTGCCGTCGATCGGATTGCCGAGCGCGTCGACGACGCGGCCGAGCAGACCCTTGCCGACCGGCACGTCCACGATGGCGTTGGTACGCTTGACCGTGTCGCCTTCGGCGATGTCACGGTCGGAGCCGAAGATCACGATACCGACATTGTCGGTCTCGAGGTTCAGGGCCATGCCGCGGGTTCCACCGGGGAACTCGACCATCTCGCCGGCCTGGACATTGTCCAGACCGTAGACGCGGGCAATACCGTCACCGACCGACAGAACCTGTCCGACTTCGGAAACCTGAGCCTCGGAGCCGAAATTCTTGATCTGCTCCTTGAGGATTGCGGAGATTTCAGCGGCGCGGATGTCCATCAGCCGACCTCTTTCATAGCGATCTTGAGTGAATTGAGTTTGGTGCGAAGCGACGTATCGATCATGCGGCTACCGACCTTGACGACCAGGCCGCCGATCAATGCCGGATCGACATTCGAAGAAAGCGTGACGTCCTTGCCGATCTGCGCCTTGAGCGCTTCCTTCAGCGCCGCGGTCTGCGGATCGGAAAGCGGCTCGGCGCTGGTCACCTCGGCGGTGACCTCGCCGCGATGCTTGGCGAGAAGCTGGCGGAAGCCAGCGATCATGCCGGGAACGGCGAACAGGCGGCGATTGCTCGCCGCGACCTTGACGAAGTTGCCGACCAGGCCGCCGATTTCGGCACGCGCCAGAACGGCCGAGACAGCGCGAAGCTGGTCGTCCGCGGCGAATACCGGGCTCTGGACGAGGCGGACGAGATCGTCGCTCTCGCTCAGCAGGGCCGTGAAACGGGACAGATCGGCATCGACGGCGTCAACCGCGCCGCTCTCGAGGGCCAGATCAAACAGTGCCGTCGCGTAACGCCCGGCGACCCCTGATACGAGAGTTTTGTCTTCTGCCACCTGATCCTCGCTCTGTGACGCGCCCCCACTTCCGGGTTGGTCCGGATGCTGCACGCAACGCCTTGAACGTATTGAAGATTTTTTCGACGGATGGAAGCCGTCAAAAACGGCATTCCCCGAAGCCGCGCGTTCGTTAGCACAGCATCCGGCGACTCGCAACAAGGCCCGTCCCCGGAATCGACGAGAAAGGCCGGCAAGCGCCCTCCGCGCCGGTCAAAGGAAGCTCTGCGGATCGATATCGACCTGGACCCGGAGGCTGCCGCGCACGGGTGGCGCCTCAGCCAGCCACTGGCGCAGGAAGGCCTGCAGGTCGACGGATCGGGGCGCCTGCACGAGAAGGCGGAAGCGGTGGCGCCCCCGCAGCACCGCCAGCGGCGCCTCGGAGGGCCCGAGCACCATGACAGGCCCGCTCTCCGGCGCGCTCCGGCGCAGCGCCATCGCATAGCCATAGGATGTGGCGCGATCGGCCGCCGAAATGATGATCCCGGCCAGCCGTCCGAAGGGCGGCAGCACGGCGATTCGCCGCGCCTCGATTTCGCGGGCATAGAACGCCTCGCGGTCGCCCGATGCGATCGCGGCGATCACCGGGTGCTCCGGCGCATAGGTCTGCAGCAGCGCGCGGCTCTCGCCGCCGGCGCGACCGGCGCGGCCCGTCACCTGCGCCAGCAGCTGGAACGTCCGCTCCGCCGCCCTGGGGTCGCCATGGGCAAGCCCGAGGTCGGCGTCGACGACGCCGACCAGAGCCAGCAGCGGAAAATTGTGGCCCTTGGCGACGAGCTGCGTGCCGATGATGATGTCGGCGGCGCCCCGGCGGATCGCGTCGAACTCCTCGCGCATCTTTTTCACCCCACCGAGCAGGTCGCTCGACAGCACGATTCGCCGCGCATCGGGGAAGCGCGTGGCCACCTCCTCCGCCACCCGCTCGACGCCCGGTCCGCAGGCGACGAGGCTGTCCTCGGCGTCGCAGACCGGACACTGGTCGGGCCGGCGCTCGTGATGGCCACAATGGTGGCAGACGAGCTGGCCGCGAAAGCGGTGATCGACCAGCCAGGTCGAGCAGTTGGGACACTGGAAGCGATGGCCGCAGCTGCGGCAGAGCGTCAGCGGGGCATAGCCGCGCCGGTTGAGGAACAGCAGCGCCTGGCCCTTGTTGGCGATCGTCTCCTCGATCGCCTGGATCAGCGACGGCGCCAGGAAATGGCCGCGCTCCGGCGGGTCGATGCGGAGGTCGATCGGCTTAATTTCCGGCAGTTTCGCGGCCGCATAGCGGGCCGAGAGCACGAGGCGCCGATAGCGGCCCTGATCGGCATTGACCCGGCTTTCGATCGAGGGCGTCGCCGAGGCGAGCACGACCGGGAAGCCGCCTATATGCCCACGCACCACCGCCATGTCGCGGGCGTTGTAGATGACGCCCTCTTCCTGCTTGTAGGCGGTATCGTGCTCCTCATCGACTACGACGAGGCCGAGCTTCTGGAACGGCAGGAACAACGCCGAGCGTGCGCCGACGACGGCCTGCACCGCGCCCGTGGCCACGCCGCGCCAGACCCGTTCGCGCATCCGGGGCGGCATTTCGGAATGCCACTCGGCCGGCCGATGGCCGAATCGCCGGGCGAAGCGGTCGAGGAAATCGACGGTCAGGGCAATTTCCGGCAGCAGCACCAGCGCCTGCTTGCCCAGGCGCAGCGTTTCGGCCAGCGCCTCGAAATAGACCTCCGTCTTGCCCGAGCCGGTGATGCCGTCGATCAGCGTGACCGAAAACGCCCCCTCGTCGACGCTGGCGCGCAGCAGCTTCGCCGCGTCGTCCTGGCCGGGATCGAAGGTCGGCCGGGCAAAATCGGGTTCCGGCGGCAGGGTCAGGGGCGGCGGCGGCAGCATCACCGCTTCGAGCACGCCCTGCTCGACCAAGCCATTGACGACGCTCGAGGAAACGGCGGCAAAGCCGGCAACCGCGGTCTTGGGCATCGGCTCGCCGCCGGCGAGCGCGTCGAGGACGCGCTGGCGCGCCGCCGTCATCCGGTCGGGCTCTCTGCCGGCCAGGCGCAGCGCGGCGACCGCGCGCTCCGGCTCCAGCGCATCGGGCGCGCGCAGCACCATCCGAAGCACCATGCCGCGCTGGCTCAGCGTGTAGTTCGCGACCCAGTCGACAAACCGGCGCAGCGTCTCGTCGAGCGGCGGCGAATCATAGTGATGCAGGATCGCGCGCAGCCGGTTGTGGCCGACCGAGGGGTCGACGGGATCGTCCCAGACCGCGCCGATCATCTCGCGCGGGCCAAGCGGCACGCGCACGATATCGCCCGGCGACAGCTCCATACCGGCCGGCACTTTGTAGGTGTAGGGTCCATCCACCGCCAGTGGCAGCAGGACGGACACGGTGCGGCCCAATTCCAATCCGAAATCCCCGGAGCGACGAAGCAGTCGACGTTGCCGCCTTCATGCCCCAGATAATAGCCTTCCCTCAATCAGGCGAGCACCATGATCCTCGAACATGCCCTTCTTACGGTGAAGCCAGGCCAAGCCAGCGCCTTCGAGGACGCCATGAGCAAGGCAGCGCCGCTAATCGCCGCCAGCCCCGGCTTCCTGGGCCTGGAGGTGCGGCCGTCGATCGAGGCGCCCGGCACCTACCTCCTGCTGGTCCGCTGGGAAAGCCTGACCGATCACGATCCCGGTTTCCGCAGTTCCGATCGCTACCAGCACTGGAAGGCGCTGCTGCACGACTTCTACGATCCGTTTCCGACCGTGACCCATTTCTCCGAGCCGCTGCTGCTTTAGGCGAGGCGGGAGGTGCCCCCCAAAAGGGCCCTCGCCCAACCCTCCCCCCAAAGAGAGGACCTCCAGACAAATGTGGTCCGACTCCCGACTTCCAACATCCTGAGGAGGCTTGCGCAGCAAGCCGTCTCGAAGGACGCACCACCTGAGGGCAAATCTCGGTACCGACACCGCTCTGCGTGCTTCGAGACGGCCCTCCGGGCCTCCTCAGCATGTTGAGGATTGTATTGCGCGTCTCCCTATGAGAGGCGCCGTGTTCGCCGCAATGCGCCTCTTAACCCGGCATAAACCCTCTTCGCAGGTAATGGAGCCATGTCCGCACCGCCCCTCGTCATCGCCGCCCGCGACACGCTCGAGCAGATCGAAGCGTGGGGCGAGCACCTGCGCGGCGAACGGCGCCTGTCGCCAAAAACGCTCGAAGCCTATTCGCGCGATCTCGACCAGTTTCTCTCGTTCCTGACCAGCCATATCGGCAATCCGCCGACGCTCGCCGATTTCGCCGCCATCCGCACGGCCGACCTGCGCGGTTTCATGGCGACGCGGCGCTCGTCCGGTGCCGGAGCGCGAACCCTGGCGCGCGGCCTGGCCGGCATCCGCTCGTTCATCGGCTTCCTGGAGCGCGAGGGACATGCCAATGGCGCCGCCTTCCGCGCGATGCGTGCACCGCGCCAGCCCAAGACCCTGCCCCGGCCTCTCGCCGCCGCCTCGGCCTTGCGCGTCGTCGAGATGGACGAACAGCTCGACGAG
Source organism: Kaistia defluvii (assembly GCF_040548815.1). Classification (NCBI taxonomy): domain Bacteria; kingdom Pseudomonadati; phylum Pseudomonadota; class Alphaproteobacteria; order Hyphomicrobiales; family Kaistiaceae; genus Kaistia; species Kaistia defluvii. The sequence continues at coordinate 400,138 of NZ_JBEPSM010000004.1, forward strand.
GAGCCATGGGTGGCGGCCCGCAATGCCGCCGTGCTGGCGCTCTGCTACGGCTCGGGGCTGCGTATCTCGGAGGCGCTCGGCATTCGTCGCGCCGACGCACCGCTCGATCCCGCCGCGACGCTACGGGTCACCGGCAAGGGCGGCAAGATCCGTCTGGTGCCGGTGCTGCCGGTCGTGGCCGAAGCGGTCGCGGAATATCTCCGCCTGGCGCCGTCTCAGTCGAAGCCCGATGGACCGCTGTTCCTCGGCGTCCGGGGCGGGCCGCTCAAGGCGCGCATCATCCAGCTTGCCATGGCAAAGCTTCGCGGCGCGCTCGGCCTCGCCGAAAGCGCCACGCCGCATGCGCTGCGGCACTCCTTCGCGACGCATCTGCTCGCCAATGGCGGCGATCTCCGCGCCATCCAGGAACTGCTGGGCCACGCCAGCCTGTCGACGACGCAGGTCTATACCGCGATCGACACGGAGCGCCTCCTCGACGTGTTCGAGAAGGCGCATCCGCGCGCCGGCAACAACAGGCCGGCCTGAGCCGCGAGACGAAAGCAAGACCCTCACCCCACCCTCTCCCGCAGACGGGAGAGGGCTTTCTGGCGGGCGAACTTAATCGACTGTGAGTCTCAACAAGCTCGACCGCCCCTCGCCCGCCTGCGGGAGAGGGATGGGGTGAGGGTCTTCTGGCGGCTACACCGCGACGAGTTCGAACACCGCCTGGTCGATCGTGAACGAGCCGTCGGGCTCGATCGCGAAATGCTGGCGCACCGGCTCCGACATCGCCGCCTGCAAAGCGCGAATCGCCGCGACCTGAACCTGCGGCGTCCGCATCCGCCCAACCCAGGCGTCGAAATTGAGCGGCAGGCGGCGGCGCGTCACACCGACGACGGCAAAGCCCGCCCGCGCCGCGATCTCCGTCCATTCGGCCACAGAATAATTGCGCACATGCGAGGGATCGCGCAGCATTTCGAAGGTCTGCAGGAAGGTGTCGCTGACCGGCACTTCCGGCGCGATGACGTCCGAGATCACCGCCGTGCCGCCGCTTTTCACAACGCGACGCGCCTCGCGAATGCCCTGGCGGACATTCTGCCAGTGATGGGCCGAATAGCGCGACAGCACCACATCGAATTCGCCGTCAGCGAAGGGCAGCTTTTCCGCCGCGCCCTGCCGGATAGTCAGGTTGCGGAAGCCGCGCTTGGCCGTCTCGGCCGCGACGGCCTCCAGCATGCCGGCCGACAGGTCATAGGCCACCACCGAGGCGACGACCGGCGCGACGCCATAGGCCACATGGCCGCCGCCGCAGCCGAGGTCGATGGCGCGGGCGTCCGGCGTGCGGGCCGCGATCTCGACCATCTGCTGGAGGTCGGCGCCCTGGGCGTGGACGATGCTGGAGACATAGGCCGAAGCCTGGGAGCCGAACTGCTGCACGACCAGGCCGTCATGGCTCTGTCGCGGGGCGGCGGCGTCTTGGGTCGATTGGGTCATGGCTGGTTTTCCGCGCGGTCGATCTTGTCGGTGGTGATCATCGGCCGTCGCCGCAGGATTTGCCAGCCGGCGGAAACCCGTACCAGATCCTGTTTTATCCTGGTATAAGCGGTGACATGATCCCGGAAACCGATACCGTCCGACGCCGCGAGCTCGGCGAATTCATCCGCGCCCAGCGCGAGCGGCTGCAGCCAGCCATGTTCGGCCTCGATCCGGGCACGCGGCGACGCACGCCGGGGCTGCGCCGCGAGGAGCTGGGGCAGCTCTCCGGCGTCAGCTCGACATGGCTGAGCTGGATCGAACAGGGCCGGGAGATCTCGGTCTCGGCGACGGCACTGGGGCGCCTGGCGCGGGTGATGCGGCTGACGCCGGCCGAGCGCGCCTATCTGTTCGATCTGGGCGGCCGGCGCGACCCGCAGGCGGGCGAAGACAACAGCGCCGATGCCCTGCCGCCGGGCCTCGCCGACACCCTGCTGGCGCTGCCAACGCCGGCCTATGTGCTCGACCGGTCCTGGACGGCGATCGCCTGGAACGCCGCGGCGGCGCATCTCTTTGTCGGCTGGCTCGACGGCAAGCCGCCCGCCGCCGGTGTTTCATGTGAAATGAACCTGCTGCGCTACCTGTTCACCTCCCCGGCAGCCCGCAGTCTGATCGAGGACTGGGACAGCCGGGCACGACGCATCGCGGCGGAATTCCGCGCCGATTACAGCCGGCATCTGGAAGCCCCGGAAATGCGAGCCCTCGTCGAGGAGCTGACGCGAGCGAGCCCGTTCTTCGCGGAAGCCTGGGAGGCGCATGCGGTGGTCGACCGCGAGGGCGGCCTGCGCACCTTCACCCATCCGCAGGACGGCTTCCTGCGCTACGAGCAGATCACTTTCCTGCTGGCGCGCCATCCCGACATCAAGCTGGTGATGCTGGCGCCTTCAGGCGCGGGGTAAAATGCCCGTCGACGACCGCCCCTCGCCGGAAATCTCCAACACGCGCCGTCATCCCCGCGAAGGCGGGGACCCATGCAGCCGCGCTGCCGGGAGGTTGGCTCGATACGTCTCCAGCTGTATGGATCCTCGCCTTCGCGAGGATGACGCCGGAGACGGTGCGGCGCGGACACAAAAAATCAGGCGGCGACGACGCCGTAGCGGGTTGCCGCCTCGATGGTGAGGCCGGTGCCGACCGAACCGAAGGTGTCGCCGTCGACGACGCGCGCCTGGGGCACGGTGCCGAGGATCGCGGCGTGCACATGCGCCAGCCGCGTCGAGCCACCGGTCAGGAACACGGCGTCGATCGCGTCGGCGCCGAGGCCGGCATCGCGCAGGCAATCCTGGATCCGCGCCGCGATCCTGTCGGCGAGGCCGCGCGTCTTGTCGACCAGCACGGCCCGATCGACCGTCATGGCGAGGCCGCGCTCGATCCAGTCGAGCAGCACCTGCACCTGCGGCTCGTCGGACAGCGCGATCTTGGCCGCCTCGACGTCGATAGCGAGGCGGTGGCCGCCATGTTCCTCGACGACATGGATCAGCCGTTCGATCAATTCAGGGTGCTGCGCCTCGCGGCGCACCTCATGCAATTGCTGCATGACGCCGCGCTCATAGAGGCGGTTGATCGAGGACCAGGTGGCAAGGTCGTGATAGTAACCGCCGGGAACCGGCAGGCCGGCCCGCTTCATGCCCGTGCCGAAGCCCAGCAGCGGCATCGCCGTGCCGATCGAGAAATAGTGGTCGAAATTCGTGCCGCCGATGCGGATGCCGTCATTGGCCAGGATGTCGTCCATCCGGTCGGCCTTGTGCCGGCGCTCCGGACCGAGGCGCACGATCGAAAAATCCGAGGTGCCGCCGCCAATATCGGCGATCAGCGCCACTTCCTCGTGATTGACCTGCCGCTCGTAGTCGAGCGCGGCGGCGATCGGTTCGTACTGGAAGGAGATGTGCTTGAAGCCGACTTCCTTGGCGATCGCCTCCAGCGCTTCCTCGGCCTTGCGGTCGCCATCGGGGTCGCTGTCGACGAAGTGCACAGGCCGGCCATGCACGACCGCATCGATCGCCGCGCCGGAGACTTCCTCGGCCCGCCTCTTCACGACGCCGACATATTGCGAAATCACGTCGCGGAACGAGACGCGGCCGCGACCGATGGCCGTCGATTCATGGATCAGCGAACTGCCGAGCACGGATTTCAGGCTGCGCATCAGGCGGCCATTGGTGCCGTCGACATAGGCGCGAATGGCGGCGCGCCCAACGGCCGGCGGCGCGCCGTTCGGCGTGTAGAAGATCGCGCTGGGAATGGTGACGCTCGATCCTTCGAGCGCGACCAGGGCCGGGCCGTCGGCGGTGGAAACCCCGAGCGTCGTGTTGGACGTGCCAAAGTCGAGGCCGCAGGCTACCATGATCGAGAACTCCGTGAAGGGCCGGTCTGGTTAAGGGGTCGAGGCGACCGGATCAAGGCCCGCGAACGAAAACTCGCCGCATTGCAGCATAGTTCTTTCAGGATGAAACCAATGTTGATTTGGTCTCATCGAACGCATGTCGGATGCACGCAACGTCTGGGAGGCGCCGATTCGCGGTGCCGGGATAGGGGAAGAAGACGATGCGAACCGTAACCATTGACGAGGCGTTGAACGCCGCCGGAACCGGGGCGTTCCAGCGCCGCCTGTTCCTGATCTTCGGCCTCGTCTGGACGGCCGACGCCATGCAGGTGCTGTCGATCGGCTTCACCGCGCCGTCAATTGCCAAGTCCTTCGGCCTGACCCTGCCCGTAGCGCTGCAGACCGGCACGATCTTCTTCGTCGGCATGCTGATCGGCGCGGCCCTCTTCGGCCGCCTCGCCGACCGCATCGGCCGCCGCAACCTGCTGATCGTCACCGTGCTGCTCGACGCCTTGTTCGGCCTCGCCTCGGCCTTCGCGTCCGATTTCACCATGCTGCTGGTGTTCCGCTTCATCACCGGCCTCGCCGTCGGCGGCACGCTGCCGGTCGATTATGCGATGATGGCGGAATTCCTGCCGGCCAACCGGCGCGGCCGCTGGCTTGTGGGCCTCGAAGGCTTCTGGGCGGTTGGCACCGTGATCGTGGCGCTCGCCGCCTGGTATGCGGCGGCCCAGGGCATGGTCGATGGCTGGCGCTTCATCTTCATCATCACCGCGCTGCCGGCGCTGATTGGCGTCGCTCTGCGCTTCTGGGTGCCGGAATCGCCCTTCTACCTGCTGCGAACCGGCAAGCCGGCAGAAGCCAAGGCCGTGCTGGACCAGATCGCCACGACCAATGGCAAGCCGGTGCTGGGCGGCCAGCTGGTAGACAAGCAGGAGGCCCGCCTGCCGCTCTCCGCCCTGTTCTCCGGCCCCTATGCCCGCCGCTCCTACCTGATCCTTGCGGCGTGGCTGCTGGTGTCGATTTCCTATTACGGCATCTTCGTCTGGCTGCCGGGCAAGCTGGTCTCGGCCGGCGAGCATTACGGCTTCCTGCGCGGCTATGGCTTCCTCGTGCTGCTAGCATTGGCCCAGATCCCCGGCTATGCGCTGGCCGCCTATGGCGTCGAGCGCTGGGGCCGCAAGCCGACCCTGATCGCCTTCCTGCTGCTCTCCGCCGTTGGCTGCTTCCTCTACGCCATCCTCACCGATCCGACCGCCATCGGCGCCGCGATGATGCTGATGAGCTTTGCGCTGCTGGGTACCTGGGGCGCGCTCTACGCCTTTACGCCGGAGCTTTACCCCACCTCGCTGCGCGCCAGCGGAATGGGCCTGGCGGGCGCCATGGCGCGTCTGGGAGGCCTTCTCGCCCCCACGGTCGTCGGCGCCGTCGTCGCCTACTCGTTCAACGTCGCGCTCGGCCTGTTCTCCGTGATCCTCTTGCTCGGCGCCCTCGCCACGGCGGCGATTGATGTCGAGACCCGGCAGAAACCGCTAACGTAGGGCGGCTGGGGGGGCGGAGGTAGCCCCTCTCACCCCTACCCTCTCCCGCAAGCGGGCGAGGGGGCCCGCGTGTGTTTGTCGAGGCACCGAGCCATGGAAGAGCGCTGGCCGAAAAGCCCTCGCCCGCTTGCGGGAGAGGGTGGGGTGAGGGTCTTGCTTGGCCATTCCGTCATCGCGACAAAACGAAAAAGCCGGCGCCCTTCCGAGGAGGGGCGCCGGCTTTTTGTCGTCTACCAGATCACCGGACGATGCCCGGCGACAGGCAGAGAATCCTACATGTGGATCGGCTTGAACCAGGCGGCCAGCGCCGCTTCCTTGACCGATTCCGACATCGTCGGATGGGCGTGCGTCGAGCGGCCGAGATCCTCGGCCGAGCCCGCGAACTCCATCAGCACCACGGCCTCATGGATCATCTCGCCGGCGCCCTTGCCGACGATATGCGCGCCGAGCAGACGATCGGTCGACGCATCCGCCAGGATCTTGACGAAGCCGTCGGTCGCCAGCATCGCGCGAGCGCGGCCATTGGCCGAGAACGGGAACTTGCCGACCTTGTAGGCGATGCCAGCCGCCTTCAGTTCTTCCTCGGTGGCCCCGACGGTCGCGACTTCCGGGCTCGTATAGACGACGCTCGGGATCGCGCCGTAATTCACGTGGCCCGCCTGGCCGGCCAGGATCTCGGCAACCGCGACGCCTTCGTCCTCGGCCTTGTGGGCCAGCATCGGGCCGGCGATGACGTCGCCGATCGCGTAGATGCCGGGGACGTTGGTCTGGTAGTGGCCATCGACCTTGACGCGCTTGCGCTCGTCCAGCTCGACGCCGGCGCCTTCGAGGCCCAGGCCTTCCGTGAACGGACGGCGGCCGATCGCGACCAGCACGACATCGGCTTCCAGCGTCTCGGCGGCGGCCTCGCCAGCCTTGGCCGGCTCAACGGTAACCTTCAGCGTCTTGCCGCTGGTGTCGACGGCGGTGACCTTGGTGCCAAGCTTGAAGGCGAAGCCCTGCTTCTCCAGCAGGCGCTGGAACTGCTTGGCGACTTCGCCGTCCATGCCGGGAAGCACGCGATCAAGATATTCGACAACGGTCACTTCCGCGCCGAGGCGACGCCAGACCGAGCCGAGCTCAAGGCCGATGACGCCGGCGCCAACGACCAGCAGCTTGCCCGGAACCTTGTCCAGCTCCAGCGCGCCGGTCGAGGTGACCACCCGCTGCTCATCGATTGCGACGCCGGGAAGCGGGGCGGAGTCGGAGCCGGTGGCGATGACGATCGCCTTGGTCTCCAGCGTCTCGGAGGTGCCGTCTTCCTTGGTCACGACGACCTTGCCGGGTGCTGCGATCGAGCCGGTCCCGATATGGCCGTCGATCTTGTTCTTCTTGAACAGGTAGGCGACGCCATCGACGTTCGACTTCACCGTCGCGCTCTTGTGCGCGAGCATGACGGGCAGGTCGAGCTTGGGCTTGGCGACCTTGATGCCGAGCGCATCGAGATGGCCGACTTCGTCGAACATCTCGGAAGCGTGCAGCAGGGCCTTGGACGGAATGCAGCCAATGTTGAGGCAGGTACCGCCATAGGTCGCGCGCTTCTCGACGACGGCGACCTTCAGGCCGAGCTGCGCTGCCTTGATGGCGCAGACATAGCCACCCGGACCGGAACCGATGACGATGAGATCGTAGGACATGGGGTCTCCCGGACGATTTTGGCGTTAGCCAGCGGCGCTTTCAGCGCAAAAACAAATGGCCGGACGCAGGACGGGGTGCGCGAGGCGCCTATCCGCTGCTCCGGCCGGCTTGATGGAAAGGCGCGCCCGTAATGGGCGCGCGGTCTTCATGGGTCTCCGCCCCCGCCACCAGAAGGCAGCCCGAAACGCGGGAGCGCGCCGGGACTGCCTGAGGTTGGGGGACGAAAGCCATATCGGTTCCGTCCGCTCGATCAGAGATCGAGAACCATGCGCTGCGGATCCTCGAGGTTCTCCTTGACGCGCACCAGGAACGTCACGGCTTCCTTGCCGTCGACGATGCGGTGATCGTAGGAGAGCGCCAAATACATCATCGGGCGGATCTCGATCTTGCCGCCGACGACCATCGGCCGCTCCTGGATCTTGTGCATGCCGAGAATGCCCGACTGCGGCGCGTTCAGGATCGGCGTCGACATCAGCGAACCGTAGATGCCGCCATTGGTGATCGTGAAGGTGCCGCCCTGCATCTCGTCGATCTTGAGCTGGCCGTCGCGGGCGCGCTTGCCGAGGCCGGCGATCGTCTTCTCGATGCCGGCGAGCGACAGCTGGTCGGCGTCACGCAGGACCGGAACGACGAGGCCCTTATCGGTGCCGACGGCGATGCCGATATTGTAGTAATTCTTGTAGATCAGGTCGGTGCCATCGATCTCGGCGTTCACAGCCGGGATTTCCTTCAGCGCCTGGATCACGGCCTTGGTGAAGAAGCTCATGAAGCCGAGCTTCACGCCATGCTTCTTCTCGAAGAGGTCCTTGTACTGGCCGCGAAGCGCCATCACCGCGCCCATGTCGACCTCGTTGAAGGTCGTCAGCATGGCGGCGGTGTTCTGCGCATCCTTGAGGCGGCGCGCGATGGTCTGGCGCAGCTTGGTCATGCGGACCCGCTCTTCGCGGGCGGCGTCATCGGCCGGAACCGGCGCGCGCACGGCGACCGGGGCAGCCGGCGCCGGAGCGGTGGCGCCGCCAGCGATGGCGCCGAGCAGGTCGCCCTTGGTGACGCGGCCATCCTTGCCGGTCCCAGCCACGGCCGAGGTATCGACGCCGCTTTCGGCGGCAAGCTTGGACACGGCCGGGCCATTCGAGCCGACAGCGGCGGTCTTGGCCGGGGCCGGAGCGGAAGCGGCGGGGGCGGCCGGAGCGGCCTTCGGCGCTTCCGTCTTGGCAGGCGCGGGGGCCGCGCCGGCACCGGCGGCGGCGATCATGCCGAGCAGCGCGCCGACGCCGACCGTGTCGCCATCCTTGGCGGCCACGGCCTCGATCACGCCGGCGACGGGCGAGGGAACCTCGATGGTGACCTTGTCGGTCTCGAGTTCGACCACCGGCTCGTCGACCGCAACGGCCTCGCCGACTTTCTTGAACCACCGCCCAATCGTCGCCTCAGTCACGGACTCGCCGAGGGTCGGGACGCGGATTTCGGTTGCCATGGCTTGGGTCTCTTACCGTTCGAACTTGGTGGACGTTCAGGATGATACGAAGTTTTCGGCGGCGCAGCGAGGCGCCGCCGTCTTGTCAGGGTCTTGTCAGGCGAGCGCGTCTTCCAGGAAGGCGTTCAGCTGGGCCAGATGCTTCGACATCAGGCCCGTGGCCGTCGCCGCGGAAGCCGCACGGCCGACATAGCGAGCGCGGCTCGACTTGCCGCCGACCTGGCCGAGCACCCATTCCAGATAGGGCTCGACATGCGCCCACGAACCCTGGTTCTTCGGCTCTTCCTGGCACCAGACGATCTCGGCGTTCTTGAAGCGGCCGAGCTCCTGGACGAGAGCCTTGAGCGGGAACGGATAGAGCTGCTCGACGCGCAGAAGATAGACGTCGTTGATGCCGCGCTTCTCGCGCTCCTCATAGAGGTCGTAATAGACCTTACCGGCGGTAAGGACGACGCGACGGATGCGCTCGTCCGGAACCAGCTGGATCGGCTCGTCCTTGAGGAATTCCGCATCGTCCCACAGCAAGCGGTGGAACGACGAGTCCGGACCCAGCTGGTCGAGCGTCGACACGGCCCGCTTGTGGCGCAGCAGCGACTTCGGCGTCATCAGGATCAGCGGTTTGCGGATGTCGCGCTTCAGCTGCCGGCGCAGGATATGATAGTAGTTCGCCGGCGTCGTGACGTTGGCGACCTGCATGTTGTCTTCCGCGCACATCTGCAGGAAGCGCTCGAGACGGGCGGAGGAATGCTCCGGACCCTGGCCTTCATAGCCATGCGGCAGCAGGCAGACGAGGCCCGACATGCGCAGCCACTTGCGCTCACCCGACGAGATGAACTGGTCGAACACCACCTGGGCGCCGTTGGCGAAGTCGCCGAACTGGGCTTCCCACAGCGTCAGCGCATTCGGCTCCGACAGCGAATAACCGTACTCGAAGCCGAGCACCGCTTCTTCCGAGAGCATCGAGTTGATGACCTCGTAGCGCGCCTGACCCTCGCGGAGATTGTTGAGCGGGATGAAGCGCTCCTCGGTCTCCTGGTCGTAGAGCACGGAATGGCGCTGCGAGAAGGTGCCGCGCTCGACGTCCTGGCCCGACAGGCGGATCGGATTGCCGTCATTGGCGAGCGTCGCGAAGGCAAGCGCTTCGGCGGTCGCCCAGTCGATGCCGACGCCGGTCTCGATCGCCTTCTTGCGGTTATCAAGGAAGCGCTGGACGGTACGGTGGACATGAAAGTCCGCCGGCACGTCGGTCAGCTTCGCGCCGAGCGCCTTCAGCGTGTCGATCTCGACGCCGGTCTTGCCGCGGCGCGGCTCGTCATCGGCGGCAGCGGCCTTGAGGCCCGCCCACGCGCCGTCGAGCCAATCGGCCTTGTTCGGCTTGTAGGACTGGCCCGCCTCGAACTCGACCTCGAGCCGCGAACGCCAGGCAGCCTTGGCCGCCTCGACTTCCTCGGAGGTGACCAGGCCCTCGGCGATCAGCTTCGACGAATAGATCTCGACGATGGCCGGATGGCTGCGGATGTTCTTGTACATCAGCGGCTGGGTGAAGCCCGGCTCGTCGCCTTCGTTGTGACCGAAGCGGCGATAGCAGAACATGTCGATGACGACAGGCTTGTGGAACTTCTGCCGGAACTCGATCGCGATCTTGGCGGCGAAGACGACCGCTTCCGGATCGTCGCCGTTCACGTGGAAGATCGGCGCCTCGATCATCTTTGCGACGTCGGACGGATAGGGCGACGAGCGCGAGAAACGCGGATTCGTCGTGAAGCCGATCTGGTTGTTGACGATGAAGTGGATCGAACCGCCGGTGCGGTGTCCCTTCAGGCCCGACAGGCCGAAGCACTCGGCCACCACGCCCTGGCCGGCAAAGGCCGCATCGCCATGGAGCAACAGCGGCAACGTGCCGGTGCGGACGTAATCCTTGTGCAGGTCCTGCTTGGCGCGCGCCTTGCCCAGCACGACGGGATCGACGATCTCGAGGTGCGACGGGTTGGCGGTCAGCGACAGGTGGACCTTGTTGCCGTCGAATTCGCGGTCGGAGGAAGCACCCAGGTGGTACTTCACGTCGCCCGAGCCCTCGACGTCGTCGGGCGCGTAGGAGCCGCCCTTGAACTCGTGGAACAGCGCGCGGTGCGGCTTGGCCATCACCTGCGTCAGCACGTTCAAGCGGCCGCGATGGGCCATGCCCACGACGATCTCGTGCACGCCGAGCGTGCCGCCGCGCTTGATGATCTGCTCGAGCGCCGGGATCAGGCCCTCGGCGCCATCGAGGCCGAAGCGCTTGGTGCCAGTGAACTTGACGTCGAGGAACTTCTCGAAACCCTCGGCCTCGATCAGCTTGTTCAGGATCGCCTTCTTGCCTTCCGGCGTGAAGGTGATGGCCTTGTCCGGCCCCTCGATGCGCTCCTGGATCCAAGCCTTCTCGACGGGATCGGAGATGTGCATGAACTCGACGCCGAGCGTCGAGCAATAGGTGCGCTTCAGGATCTCCAGCATCTCGGGGATGGTGGCGAATTCGAGCCCGAGAACGTTGTCGATGAAGATCTTGCGGCTGTAGTCGGCCTCGGTGAAGCCATAGGAGGAGGGATGGAGCTCCTCATGGTCGCCGGCGGTCGCGATGTGCAGCGGATCGAGATCGGCATGCAGATGGCCGCGCATGCGATAGGCGCGGATCATCATGATGGCGCGGACGGAATCGCGCGCCGCCTGCTGGATCGCCGCTTCGGATAGCGGAGCGGCCGCGGCCGTCTGGCCGTTCGCTGCTGGAGCAGCGGCCTGCGCCGCCTTCGCCTTCAGCTTGTCGGTGACCGTCTTCTCGATCTGGCCCCAGTTGCCGTCCATGGCCGAGACCAGCTCGCCATTGGTATGGAGCGGCCAGTCGGCGCGCTTCCAAGGCGCGCCGCGCGCCTCGGCCACGACAGCCTTCGGATCATCCTTCAGCGCCGAGAAGAACGACTGCCACTCCGGATCGACCGAAGCGGGATCGTTCTGATAGCGCGCGTAAAGATCCTCGATATAGGTGGCGTTGCCACCATAGAGGAAGGAAGAGGTCGCAAAGGCCGCGTTGGCTTGCTCGCGTGACATGTGCTGGCTGAGGAGCGCCAAGCCCCTCTCTCCTTGATCGCGCGGCCACGCGCCGCGCTCTTGTTGAAAAACCGACATTCCGGCACTCGGAATGTCGGTCTTGTCGCTTAGCCCTTCAAGACCTCAACCAAGGTCTTTCCAAGGCGCGCCGGCGACGGCGACACCCGGATACCCGCGGCTTCCATCGCCGCGATCTTGTCTTCCGCGCCGCCCTTGCCGCCAGAGATGATCGCACCGGCATGGCCCATGCGACGTCCCGGAGGCGCCGTGCGGCCGGCGATGAAGCCGACCATCGGCTTCTTGCGGCCGCGCTTGGCCTCGTCGGCCAGGAACTGCGCTGCGTCTTCCTCGGCCGAACCGCCGATTTCGCCGATCATGACGATCGACGTGGTCTCATCATCGGCCAGGAACATTTCCAAAATGTCGATGAACTCGGTGCCCTTGACCGGATCGCCGCCAATACCGACGGCCGTGGTCTGGCCGAGGCCTTCCTGGGTCGTCTGGTAGACAGCTTCATAGGTCAGCGTGCCGGAGCGCGAAACGATGCCGACCGAGCCCTTCTTGAAGATGTTGGCCGGCATGATGCCGATCTTCGAGGCGTCGGCGGTGACGATGCCGGGGCAGTTCGGGCCGATCAGGCGCGACTTGGAGCCGGACAGCGAGCGCTTGACGCGCACCATGTCGAGCACCGGGATGCCTTCGGTGATGCAGACGATTAGCGGGATCTCGGCGTCGATCGCCTCGCAGATCGCGTCGGCGGCGCCCGGCGGCGGCACGTAGATGACCGAGGCGTCGGCGCCGGTCGCATGCTTCGCTTCGGCGACGGTGTCGAACACCGGCAGGCCGAGATGGGTCTGGCCACCCTTGCCGGGCGACGTTCCGCCAACGACCTGCGTGCCATAGGCGAGCGCCTGCTCGGAATGGAAGGTGCCGTTCTTGCCGGTGAAGCCCTGGGTGATGAGCTTGGTATTCTTGTCGATCAGGATGGACATCAGACGGCTTCCTTCACGGCCTTGACGATCTTCTGCGCGGCATCGTCGAGGTCATCGGCCGGGATCACGTTCAGGCCGCTTTCGCGGATGATCTGCTTGCCGAGTTCGACATTGGTGCCTTCGAGGCGCACGACCAGCGGAACCTTGAGGCCGACCGTCTTCACCGCGGCGATGACGCCGCGCGCGATGACGTCGCACTTCATGATGCCGCCGAAGATGTTGACGAGAATGCCCTTCACCTTCGGATCGGAGGTGATGATCTTGAAGGCTGCCGTCACCTTCTCTTCCGAGGCGCCGCCGCCGACATCCAGGAAGTTCGCCGGGCTTTCGCCGTAGAGCTGGATGATGTCGAGCGTCGCCATGGCGAGGCCGGCGCCATTGACCATGCAGCCGATCGAGCCGTCGAGCGCGATATAGGCGAGGTCATACTTGGACGCCTCGATCTCCTTGGCGTCTTCCTCGGTCTCGTCGCGCAGCGCCAGCATGGCCGGCTGCCGGTAGAGCGAGTTGGAGTCGAACGACACCTTGGCGTCGAGGACCTTGAGGTTGCCATCGGTGGTGACGATCAGAGGATTGACCTCGAGCATCTCCATGTCCTTGGCGACGAAGGCCGTATAGAGCTTGGTCACCACGTCGTTCGCCTGCTTGGCGAGCGGGCCGCTGAGGCCGAGCGCCTTGGCGACGGTGAGGCCGTGGTGCGGCATGATGCCGGTCGCGGGATCGACGGAGAAGGACTGGATCTTCTCGGGCGTCGAATGGGCGACTTCCTCGATGTCCATGCCGCCTTCGGTCGAGACGACGAAGGAGATGCGCGAGGTCTCGCGGTCGACGAGGATCGAGAGGTAGAATTCCTTCTCGATGTCCGAGCCGTCCTCGATGTAGAGGCGGTTGACCTGCTTGCCGTCCGGGCCGGTCTGGATCGTGACCAGCGTGTTGCCGAGCATCTGCTCGGCGAACGCCTTCACTTCTTCGATCGACTTGGCGAGGCGGACGCCGCCCTTTTCACCGGCTGCGGCTTCCTTGAACTTGCCCTTGCCGCGACCGCCGGCATGGATCTGCGACTTGACGACCCAAAGCGGACCGCCGAGTTCCTTGGCCGCGGCTTCCGCCTCGGCTGCGGAGAAGATGGCAATGCCGCGCGATACGGGGGCGCCGAATTCCTTCAGCACCGCCTTCGCCTGATACTCATGAATATTCATCGATGACGTTCCGCCTTTGGGGATCGTTGTCTTGGTGCGGGTCTCGGGCGATCAGGCGCCGAGAGCCGGGGCAATCTTGACGCAGGCCTCGACGAGGCCCTCGACCGAGGCGACCGACTTGTCGAGCATCGCCTGCTCGGCCTTGTTCAGTTCGATCTCGATGATGCGCTCGACGCCGTTGGCGCCGATGACGATCGGCACGCCGATATAGCGGCCCTTGATGCCATACTGGCCATCCAGCAGGGCTGCCGCCGGCAGGACGCGCTTCTTGTCCTTGAGGTAGCTCTCGGCCATGACGATCGCCGAGGCGGCCGGAGCATAGAAGGCCGAGCCGGTCTTCAGCAGGTTCACGACCTCGGCGCCACCGTCACGGGTGCGCTGGACGATTTCTTCCAGGCGCGCCTTCTCGATCCAGCCAAGCTTGACCAGGTCGGTGAGCGGGATGCCGGCAACCGTCGAATAGCGGGTCAGCGGCACCATGGTGTCGCCGTGGCCGCCGAGAACGAAGGCCGTCACGTCTTCGACGGAGACCTTGAATTCCTCGGCGAGGAAATAGCGGAAGCGGGCCGAGTCGAGCACGCCGGCCATGCCGACGACCTTGTTCGCCGGAAGGCCGGAGAACTTCTGCAGCGCCCACACCATCGCGTCGAGCGGGTTGGTGATGCAGATGACGAAGGCGTTCGGCGCGTACTTCTTCAGTCCGGCACCGACCTGCTCCATGACCTGGAGGTTGATGCCGAGAAGATCGTCGCGGCTCATGCCCGGCTTGCGCGGGACGCCGGCGGTGACGATGACGACGTCGGCATCCTGGATGGCGGCGTAGGAGGATGCGCCCGACAGATTGGCATCAAAACCTTCAACCGGAGCAGCCTCGGCGATATCGAGCGCCTTGCCCTGGGGAACGCCGTCGGCGATGTCGAAGAGGACGATATCGCCCAGTTCCTTGATGCCAGCGAGAAGGGCGAGCGTGCCGCCGATCTGACCGGAACCGATCAAAGCAATCTTGGCTCGAGCCATGTACAGGTCTCCCGATGGAGGTTTACCTAAGCGTCATGTGGCAGATGTGCGTCTGCCGGAACGCGCGTGGTCTAACCCCATTGCGTGACGGGTGCAAGTCAGTCGAGCGCCTTACGTGGCGGCAATCCGCCAAATATCGCAGCAGTTTACGTTAGCGTCATGTCTCGACAATGAAGCCGCGGTGCACTTGAAGCAGGTATTCCTCGGACCGCATTTCCGTCAGGCGGGACGCCGTGCGGGCAAATTCGAACGCCTCGGTGCCGGTTTCGGCAAGGTAGAGATGGTCCGGTTCGGCCGCTGCCGAGACGATGATGCGGACATGTCCGTCATAGAGTGCGTCGATCAAGGTGATGAAGCGCTTGGCTTCGTTTCGCCTGGAATCGTCCATGACGGGAATGTGATCGATCAGCACGGTATGAAACGCATGCGCGACGGCGAGGAAGTCGCTCGCGCCAAGCGGCTTGCCGCAAAGATCGGCAAAATCGAATCGGGCCACGCCATCCATGGCCTGGGGCACCACAACGTCCCTACCCAACACAGCGAGGGTCGAGGGCTCTCCATGTGACGTTTGCGTCAACTGGCGCCACGCAGCATCCAGCGCCGAGTCGGCTTCCGGGCCAAGCGGGGTGAGATAGACCGGGGCCTTGCCGATCTTTTCCTGCCGGTAATCGGTGCGGGCCGCGAGCCGCACCACCTCGACCCGCTCCTTGAGCAGGGCGATGAAGGGCAGGAAGTGATTCCGGTTGAGGCCGCCGCGATAGAGATCGTCGGGATCGACATTGGAGGTGGCTACCAGCACGACACCGCGCGCGAAGAGCTGGGTGAACAGCCGGCCCAGGATCATGGCGTCGGCTATGTCGGTGACGGTGAACTCGTCGAAGCACAGAAGCTGCGTCTCGGCCGCGATCTCCTCGGCCACCGGCAGGATCGGATCCTCGCCGGAAACCGTCCCGGCCTTGATCGCCTCGCGCATGCGGAAGACGCGGGCGTGGACGTCGGCCATGAAGTCGTTGAAATGAGCCCGACGCTTGCGCTGCGGCGCGGCGCGCTCGAAGAACAGGTCCATCAGCATGGTCTTGCCGCGGCCGACATCGCCATGGATGTAGAGGCCGCGCACGACCGGGGTCGCCGCCTCGCGCTTGCCGAACAGCCAGCCGAGCGCGCTCGACTTACGGGCGAGACGGCGCTCCGCAAGCCGGGTGTTGAGGGCATCGAACTTGGCGACGAGGGCGCGCTGCGCCGGGTCTTCCTCCAGCTCGCCCTTGGCGACGAGCTCGCGATAGGCGTCGGCGACGCGCGAAACGACCGGCAGGCCCTGGCTCACCCAAATTCCCCTACCCGGCCCTCATAGACGAGGACCGGTTTGTTCAGCGATGGAAGGAAACTGCCGCGCCGCCCGTGGTCTGACCGTTGAACTGGGTCTTGCCGGTCGAGTTCAGGCTGGCGACCGAAACGCCATTGGCGCCGGCCAGCACCACCTGCGAGCCCGAAAGGCTCCAGGCCGAGATCGACTTCAAGGTCGGCGACTGGCAGCCGCGCGTCGAAGCACGGTAGCCGCCGGTCCAGCTCGTCAGCGTCATGAACAGCTGGCAGCTTTCGCCGCCCGACTGCAGCGTCCAGCCGCCCAGAAGATCCGTGCGGCCGATCTCGCCGCCCGAAGCGGTCGAAACCGGCGGCGGAGCCGTCGGCGCCGACTCGAGCGGCGTCGCACCGGGCAGCCCGCCCTGATCCGTCATCGGCGCGGCCGTCTGCGCGTTCGGATCCATCGGCGGCGGCGGCAGCGTGTTGCGGGTCACCGGAGCGGAGGCAACCGGCGGCAGCGTGTCGCTTTCGACCGGCTTGGCCGAACGCTCCATCGGGCCGAGGCCGATGGCCCCGAACGAGCCGCAACCGCTCAAGGCGGCCGCCATCATGGCGACCAGGCCGATCGGCGCGAGACGTCGGGACATGAGCTTCTCCATCATCGAAATCCTCGGTGCCGCAAGAACCTACTGGCACAATCGAGCCGCTTTGAGGCAGGCGGAAAAACGGGTCGCCCCTCGCCAAACCGGGAGACCGCCGCGCGAAACGCACGAACCAGTCGATCGGGACGAGAGGAATGATGGGGGATCACTCGAAGTTCCGCAGCCTATCGTGCTTGGCGCAATACGGCATTCCGCCTGCAACGACAAGCCTCGTTAAGACACGGTTAACCAAGAAAGCGACCCGTGTGGCACGTCTGCTATTCCGGTCGATGACAGACGGCCTCGATGTTGTGGCCGTCGGGATCGAGCACGAAGGCGGCGTAGTAGTTGGGATGGTAATGCTCACGGATGCCGGGCGGTCCGTTGTCGGTTCCGCCTGCGCCCATCGCGGCAGCATAGAATGCATCAACCGCAGAGCGGCTGCCCGCCACGAGCGCGATATGGACATGCGGCTGGGTGCGCGCGCCGCCACTCAGCCAGATCTCCGGCTTACCCTCGGCGCCATAGCCCACCACGTCGCCATATCCGGTCAATTCTCCGGGCACGCGCATCTGCTCGCTGACGCCGAGCGGCGCCATGGCCGCCTCGTAGAAATCGATCGAACGGCCGAGGTCGCTGACCGTGATGCCGATATGATCCAGAACGCTCATGATTCCCCCGTATCCCTGCCAGATCGATGCCTGGCAGGGGAACCGAACGGCGGGGCGGCGTCAAGCCCGCGGCCCTGCCCCGGATGACGGGAAATCTCCTAGGGCGTCATCGGCTCGATTTCGAGCGACAGGCCGAGCTCGGCCGCCTTCTGGCGAATTTCCGCTTCCGGGCGGTGCATCGCCGTGGCGATGATATCGGCGGGGACATGCTCTACCGCGAGTTCGCGCAGACGGTCGATCGCCTCGATCGTCCAGGTAGGTTCGAGATCCTGCTTGATGGTCATGATCGTCTCCTTCCGAAAACCCGATCGGTCCACGCAAACGAAAACGGCGCGGAATGGTTCCGCGCCGCTTTCTAAAAAGTCGGGTCGATCGAGATCAGACGCGGCGCTCGACCATCATCTTCTTGATTTCCGCGATAGCCTTGGCCGGGTTCAGACCCTTCGGACAGGTCTGGGCGCAGTTCATGATGGTGTGGCAGCGATACAGGCGGAAGGGATCTTCCAGATTGTCCAGGCGCTCGCCGGTTGCCTCGTCGCGGCTGTCGATCAGCCAGCGATAGGCCTGCAGCAGAACCGCCGGACCGAGATAGCGGTCGCCATTCCACCAATAGCTCGGGCACGAGGTCGAGCAGCAGGCGCACAGGATGCACTCGTAGAGCCCGTCAAGCTTCTCGCGGTCGGCATGGCTCTGCAGCCATTCCTTCTGCGGCTCGGGCGTTGCCGTCTTCAGCCAGGGCTCGATGGAGCGATGCTGGGCGTAGAAATTCGTCAGATCCGGAACCAGATCCTTGACCACTTCCATATGCGGCAGCGGGTAGATCGCGACCGGGCCCTTCACGTCGTCGATGCCCTTGGTGCAGGCGAGCGTGTTGGAACCGTCGATATTCATCGCACAGGAACCGCAAATGCCCTCGCGGCAGGAGCGGCGGAAGGCCAGGGTCGGATCGATCTCGTTCTTGATCTTGATCAGCGCGTCCAGAACCATCGGACCGCAATCATCGAGATCGATGAAATAGGTGTCGACATGCGGGTTCTTGTCGTCGTCCGGGCTCCAGCGGTAGACGCGGAACTCCCGGACATTGTTGGCCCCAGCCGGCCGGTCCCAGACCTTGCCTTCTGTAAGCTTCGAGTTCTTCGGGAGGGTCAGCTGGACCATAGTGAGCGTCCTCGGGCGTAATATTCGTTCAGCGACGGTCCTTGCGGACCATGAGTTTCAAACCGGACCAGGTCGCGTCGATCGCGGCGACCTTGATGTCGACGAGATCGAGCCGGAGCGCTGCATCGCGCACCACATCCTCGGTCACGTCGGTGGCAACCTTCGAGGCCTTCTTCGGCCACGACACCCAGATCATGCCGTCGCGCCGGATGGCATCCTGCAACCGCGGCAGGTCGCGCTCGACCTCGGCGCGGCTCGTCACGAACGCATGCACGGCGTCCAGCGATCGATCCGGCCCCAGCGGCGCGGACCACTCTTCCGTCCGCACGACCTGGCCGAACGCAGCGCTGTCGGCCAGGGCTTCCAGCTCCGGCGGCAGGGCAACGAAAGCCACCGCCATGCCGTCCTTGAAGCCGAGCTTCTCGGGGAGCGAACGCCCCGAATAACCGGCTGCGGGAAGCGGAGCGGCGGCCATCATCCGCCCTTAGTAAACGCGAGCCTTGGGCTCGATATAGGCGATGTCGTTCGACATCGTGTAGGTGTGCACCGGCCGGTCGTCGAGCCGGATCGTCTTCTGGTCGGCGTCGATGAAGGCGAGCGAATGCTTCATCCAGTTGACGTCGTCGCGGTTCGAATAGTCCTCGCGGGCATGGGCGCCGCGCGATTCCTTGCGGTTCTGCGCGGAGTCCATGGTGACGACGGCCTGAACGATCAGGTTCTCGAATTCGAGCGTCTCGACCAGGTCGGAATTCCAGATCAGCGAGCGGTCGGTGACCTTGATGTCGTCCGAACCCTTCCAGACCTGGTGGATCAGCTCATGGCCCTCGTCGAGCACTTCGCCGGTGCGGAACACGGCGCAGTTCGACTGCATGACCTTCTGCATGTTGAGCCGCATCTCGGCCGTCGAGGTCGAGCCATTGGCATAGCGCAGGCGATCGAGGCGGGCGATCGAATCCTCGCCGGCATTCTTGGCGAGTTCCTTCTGCGGCTGGCTCGGCTGCACCGTCTCGATGCAGCGCAGCGCCGCCGCGCGGCCGAACACGACCAGGTCGGTCAGCGAGTTGGAGCCCAGACGGTTGGCGCCATGCACGGAAACGCAGGCGGCCTCGCCCACGGCCATCAGGCCGGGAACGATGGTGTCCGGGTCGCCGCCGACCTTGTTCAGCACTTCGCCGTGATAGTTCGTCGGGATGCCGCCCATGTTGTAATGGACCGTCGGCAGGACCGGGATCGGCTCCTTGGTCAGGTCGACGCCGGCGAAGATCTTGGCGCTCTCGGAAATGCCGGGCAGCCGCTCATGCAGCAGCGCCGGATCGAGATGGTCGAGGTGAAGGTGGATATGATCCTTCGCCTTGCCGACGCCGCGGCCTTCGCGGATTTCCATGGTCATGGCGCGCGAGACGACGTCGCGCGAGGCCAGGTCCTTGGCCGAGGGGGCATAGCGCTCCATGAAGCGCTCGCCCTCGGAATTGGTGAGATAGCCACCCTCGCCGCGCGCGCCCTCGGTGATCAGGCAGCCCGCGCCATAGATGCCGGTCGGGTGGAACTGCACGAATTCCATGTCCTGCAAAGGCAGGCCGGCGCGCAGCACCATGCCGCCGCCATCGCCGGTGCAGGTATGGGCCGAGGTGGCCGAGAAATAGGCGCGGCCATAGCCGCCCGTGGCGAGGATCGTCTTGCTCGAGCGGAAGCGATGCAGCGTCCCGTCCTCGAGGCAGAGCGCCACGACGCCGCGGCATTCACCCTCTTCCATGATCAGGTCGATGGCGAAGTATTCGATGAAGAACTCGGCCGAATGGCGCAGCGACTGGCCATAGAGCGTGTGCAGGATGGCGTGGCCGGTGCGGTCGGCGGCGGCGCAGGTGCGCTGCGCGATGCCCTTGCCGAAATTCGTCGTCATGCCGCCGAATGGGCGCTGGTAGATCTTGCCCTCTTCGGTGCGCGAGAACGGCACGCCGAAATGCTCGAGCTCATAGACGGCGGCCGGCGCGTTGCGGACGAGATATTCGATCGCGTCCTGGTCGCCCAGCCAGTCCGACCCCTTGACGGTGTCGTACATGTGGAAGCGCCAGTCGTCCTCGCCCATGTTGCCGAGCGCGGCCGAAATGCCACCCTGGGCAGCAACGGTGTGGGAACGGGTTGGAAACACCTTGGTAATGCAGGCGGTCTTCAGACCGGCCTCGCTGGCGCCCAACGTGGCGCGCAGGCCCGCGCCGCCAGCGCCGACGACAACGACGTCGAAGGTGTGGTCGATGAAGGTGTAGGCGCGGCCGTTGATGGACGCGCTGGCGTTGGCTTCAGCCATGGCTTCAGCCTCCGAAGCTGATCTTGAGGAAGGCGAGGATGGTCGCCACACCGACGGCGACCGCGAAGAACATGTTGGCGACCAGCGCGACGATCTTCAGGCCGCCATGCAGATAGTCTTCGATGATGATCTGCATGCCGAGCTTCATGTGCCAGACGCCGGTGCCGATCATCAGCACCATCAACAACGCCACGAAGGGGTTGGCCAGGGTCGCGACGACTTCCGGATAGGGCTTGCCGGCAAGCACGATGACCAGGATGACGAACAGGATGGCGAGGACGGCAAGCGCGGCGCCGGTGAGCCGCTGGTGCCAGAAATGGCCCGTGCCTTCCTTGGCCGAGCCGAGCCCGCGAACGCGGCCGAGCGGTGTACGCATGGAATTGCCCCTCAGCGGATGGCGAGCGCCACGACCCAGATCAGGATCGTCAGCACGGCGGAACCGATAATATTGGCCCAGGCGAGATTGTCGCGCGCCGACTTCGAGAAGCCCGCGCCGAAATCCCAGACGAAATGGCGGATGCCGCCGAGCAGGTGCTGCATCAGGGCCCAGCTGTAGCCGAACAGCACGAGCTGTCCGATCCAGGAGCCGAACACCCACGAGACCCAGGAGAAGGGACCCGGGCCCGCCGCCGCCGCGATCGCCCACCAGGCGAGGAGCAGCGTCCCGAAATAGAGCGCTCCCCCGGTTACGCGCTGCAGGATCGACACCGTCATGGTGATCGGCCAGCGATAGACCTGAAGGTGCGGAGAGAGCGGTCGGCTCTTCTTCGCCTCGGCATTCGACATCGTGTTCATCCTCAACCGCTTACGTAAACGTAAGCATTTAGGGTAGTGAATTTGGACTGGTTCTAACCCCATTGTGCGACGCGGTCAAAACGGTCTTTTGCATGACGCAGCGTGAGCCGGGCCGCTTTTTTTGCGACTCGCCCCGGCCGGTTGCCATCATGCCCCTTTTTGACAATCGTACGAAAGCCTCAGCTCGCCGGCCTGGTCGCCATCCGGGAGACCGCAAGCGTGCATCCTGGCCGAAGCCAAAGGAGACTCCCATGCAGCGCCGCCTCATCTCGACCGGATCCCCGTTTGAAAAGGCGGCCGGCTACTCCCGCGCCGTGGTGCAGGGACCCTGGTGCTTCGTCGCGGGAACGACGGGCTATGATTATGCCACGATGACCATGCCAAGCAGCGTCGCCGAGCAGACGGAAAACGCCATGGCGACCATCGCCGACGCGCTGGAGCAGGCGGGTTTCGCGATGACCGACGTCGTGCGCGTGCATTATCATGTGACGGACGCCGCCTTCGCCGATGCCGTCTTCCTGGTCGTGGGCGCGCATTTCCGCAATATCCGCCCCGCCGCGACGATGACGGTATCCGGCCTGATCCGGCCCGAGATGAAGGTCGAGATCGAGGTGACGGCGCTGAAAGCCTGATCTCGCGCGCACGGCATGCTCGGTTCGGCTTGCATCGGGGCTTTCGCGCCGCTATCGCTGCCCGCGCATCCACCCGCCCGCAGACCCGCTCGACAAGAGAACCCGCGACATGACCACCTACAAGCTTCTTCTCCTTCCCGGTGACGGTATCGGCACCGAAATCATGGCCGAAGTGAAGACGGTCATCGACTGGTTCGGCAAGCGCGGCGTCGCGTCCTTCGAGAGCGAGCAGGACCTGGCGGGCGGCGCGGCCTATGACGCGCACGGCAAGGCGATCTCCGAAGCGACGATGAAGCTGGCACAGGAATCCGACGCCGTGATCTTCGGCGCGGTCGGCGGCCCGAAGTGGGACAGCGTCCCCTATGACGTGCGGCCGGAAGCGGCGCTGCTGCGCCTGCGCAAGGATCTGGAGCTGTTCGCCAATCTGCGTCCGGCGATCTGCTACCCGGCACTGGCCGATGCCTCGTCGCTGAAGCGCGAGCTGGTCGAGGGCCTCGACATCCTGATCGTGCGCGAACTGACCGGCGGCGTCTATTTCGGTTCGCCGAAGGAAATCGTCACGCTGGAGAACGGCGAGAAGCGCGCCGTCGATACGCAGCTCTACACCACCTCCGAGATCGAGCGCATCGCCCGCGTCGCCTTCGACCTCGCCAAGACCCGCTCCAGCCGCGTCGCCTCGGCCGAGAAGCGCAACGTCATGAAGTCGGGCGTGCTCTGGAACCAGGTCGTCACCAAGGTCGGCAAGGAAGAATATGCCGACGTTGCGCTCGAGCATGTGCTGGCCGACAATTGCGCCATGCAGCTCGTCCGCCGGCCGAAGCAGTATGACGTCATCGTCTGCGACAACCTGTTTGGCGATATCCTGTCCGACGTCGCGGCGATGCTGACCGGCTCGCTCGGCATGCTGCCGTCGGCCGCCCTCGGCGCGCCCGATGCGACCACCGGCCGCCGCAAGTCGATGTACGAGCCCGTGCACGGCTCGGCGCCGGACATCGCCGGCAAGGGCATCTCCAACCCGATCGCCATGATCGCGTCCTTCGCGATGGCGCTGCGCTATTCCTTCGGCCTGGTCGCCGAAGCCGACCTGCTCGACCGCGCCATTTCCAGCGTGCTGAGCCAGGGCCTGCGCACGGGCGACATCTACACCGAGGGCACGACCAAGGTCGGCACCAAGGAGATGGGCGCCGCCATTCTCAAGCAGCTCGACGTGCTGTCGGCCTGAGAATAGCGAGTCTTTTCGCGAACTTTGCGGCTGAATCTTTTTGCCGGGCACCGACTGGTCAAGCTTGGGCGATCTCTGTATAAGGCCGCATTCAGATTGTACTGCTATGCCCTTGCCGGGCGGCGCGCCGCCGGTTCGACGGCATATGACGAAGGAAGAATGAAATGGCAGTTCCGAAGCGAAAGACGTCGCCGTCGAAGCGCAACATGCGCCGCTCGCACGACGCCCTGACGCAGCCGGTCTACACCGAGGACAAGAATTCGGGCGAGCTCCGCCGCCCGCATCACATTGACCTCAAGACCGGCATGTATCGCGGCCGTCAGATCCTGACGCCGAAGAGCGAAGGCTAATCCTGCGGGGCGCTTGATACGCCCCTTGGGCCCGTTAGCCATTGACTGAAAGTTCAAGGGCCGGCACCACGCCGGCCCTTTTCTTTTGCGTAAATTACTGCTGTTGTCGCGACGGAACGGAAAGGCATTTGGCCGCTCCGGCGGGCCTGGAAATGCCGCGAGAATCGGATCTGTTCCGTAGGGATCGCGTCTCGTTCAAAGGAATGGCAGGAGTGGGTAAAGCGGTGAACGGCGACGTGTCGACACAGTGGCCGGGTCGCACGGCTGCCATCCTCTCGACCGTTGGCGAAGTCGTCTATCGCTGGACGCTGGACGACGACCGGATGGAATGGGGCGGCGACGCCGCGGCCCTGTTCGGCCTCGCCACGGCCGATGCGCTGAGCACCGGCACGGCCTTTGCCGAACTGGTCGAGGAGCCCAGCCCGTTCGCGCGCCAGGAGGCGCTGCTGAGCGGCATCGATACGGGCGACGGCGTCCCCTACCAGCTCGAATACGCGCTGCGCCCGGCCGGACCGAGCGGCCCGACGCTGTGGATCGAGGATACCGGCCGCTGGTATGCCGACGACCGCAAGAACGCCGCGCGCGCCGAAGGCGTGCTGCGCATCATCAACGAACGCCATGCGCGCGAGCAGCGCCTGTCCTTCCTGTCGCGCCATGACGACGTCACCGGGCTATACAACCGCTCCTACCTGCTCGACCTGCTGGACGAGGCGATCGCCAGCTCGCAGCGCCATGGCACCTCGGCGGCCTTCCTCGTCATCGCGATTGATGATTTCCACCTGATCAACGACGCCTATGGCTATCGTGCCGGCGACCGGGTTCTGGCCGCCGTGGCGCGGCGCATCAAGGGTCGCCTGCGCGACAGCGACGCGATCGGCCGCTTCTCCGGCCATAAGCTCGGCCTCATCCTGATGAACTGCGACGAGCACGAAATGCCCTTCGCGGCCGAGCGCTTCCTCTCCGCCATCCGCGACGACGTGGTCGCGACGCCCGACGGCGCCGTTTCGGTGACGATCTCGGTCGGCGGCGTCTCGGTTCCCCGCCACGCGCAGAATCGCGACGAGGCGATGGAGCGGGTGCAGGAGAGCCTGGGCTTTGCCCGCGACACCGGCCGCGGCCGCTTCATCGCCTTCGCACCCTCAGCCGAGCGCGAGGCGGAGCGCCAGTCCAACATCGCCCTGTCGCAGCAACTAATCGGCGCGCTGTCGGAGCAGCGGCTGCGGCTGGCCTTCCAGCCGATCGTCGACATTCGAACCCGCAAGGTCGCGTTCCACGAGGCCCTGCTGCGGCTGGCCCAGCCGGACGGCACGATTGTCTCGGCCGGCCATGTGGTGCCGCTTGCCGAGCGCCTCGGCCTGTCGCGGCTGTTCGATCTGGCCGTGCTCGACCGGGTGCTGGAGACGCTGGTCCGCCATCCCGATGCGCATATCTCGCTGAACGTTTCGCCGGAGACGGCAGCCGGGCCGGACTGGCTGTCGCGCTTTGCCGATACGCTCGGCGAGCGTCCCGACCTCGGCAAGCGGCTGATCGTCGAGATCACCGAGACCAGCGCGATCCGCAGCCTCGACGAGACCGCCTATTTCATCTCGACGATCCACGATCTCGGCGCCCGGCTGGCGATCGACGATTTCGGCGCCGGCTTCACCTCGTTCCGCAATCTGCGCGCGCTCAAGGTCGACATCGTCAAGATAGACGGCAGCTTCATCGCCACCCTGCCCCGGAGCCGCGACGACCAGATCTTCGTCCGCCGCCTGGTCGAGTTGGCGCATGATCTGGGCATCGAGACGGTCGCCGAATGGGTGCAGGACGAGGAAACGGCCGAGATGCTGGCCGCCTGGGGCGTCAGCCGCATCCAGGGTCACCTCTGCGGCGCCGCAAGCCTCGATCTGCCGTGGAAATGAGGGGCTGAGTACTAAGGCCAAGTAAGGCCCTCACCCCACCCTCTCCCGCAAGCGGGCGAGGGCTTTTCCTACGGAGCAGCTCTTCCGACAGACCAGTCACGACGCGCCCCCTCTACCGCTTGCGGGAGAGGGTTGGGGTGAGGGTCTTGCGGTCCTACCCCGCGAAGCGGTTCATGCCCTCGGCGAGCCGGATGTCGAACGCGGTCACGCCGTCGACGACATGCGTCGCCAGGGTCACCGTGACGGTGCCGTAGACATTGCTCCATTCGGGATGGTGGTTCATCCGCTCGGCCAGGAGCGCCGAGCGCGTCATGAACGCGAAAGCCTCCTGGAAATCGCCGAATTTGAAGACCTTGGTGATGGCGTCGCGGCCCTCGACCGAACTCCAGCCTTCAAGTTTTGCCAGCGCCTCCGCGCGCTCGGCGGCTTCCAGTTTCTGGATCATGGCCTCGCCTCCACGAACTCGGCCAGCGGATAGCTCTCCTCGATCACATAGGGTCCGCCGCCGGTCGACGCCTTGGAGGAGAACAGCACGAAACGTGTCACGTGAAACGCCGCCGCGAAAAGGCCGCCGCCACGCACGGCGAGATAGGCGGCGACGTCGCGATGCGGCGTGTTGCGCAGTCGGGCCAGCGTCACATGCGGCGTGTATTTGCGCCCTTCGGGCGGCAGGCCGATCCGCTGCAGGATCCGCTCGTGCTCGGCCTGCAACTCGCTGAGCGCGCGAGACGCCGCGATCCGCGCCACGACCGAATGCGGCTTGGCGGTGCCGAACGAATCGAGCGCGGAAAATTGCAGGTCGAATTCGCGCCGCCGCACCCGCGACAGCGCGTCGGCAACTTCATCGGCGGTTCGATCGTCGATATCGCCGATGAAACGAAGCGTGACGTGGAAGTTCTCCGCGTCGATCCAGCGCGCGCCGGGAATGCCGCCGCGCAGGAGCGAAAGCCGTTGGGCAAGGTCGGCCGGGATCTCGAGACCGGTGAACAGGCGCGGCATGATCGCCCTCCTCTATCGGTGGGACGGAAGATCAGGTTCGCGGTTTGCCGGTCGGCTGTAAAGCCCTTTCCCCGGGCAGCCGCCGCCTGTCTCAAGGGCAGGGATTGCCGCGCCACTGATGGACCGCGTCGATCTTCTCCTCCAGTTCCGGGCTGATGGCGACATCCGCCGCCGCGATATCCACCTTGAGTTGCTCCATTGTCGTAGCGCCGATGATGTTCGACGTGACGAAGCAGCGGGTGGTGGCGAAGGCGATGGCCAGCGTCGCGGGATCCATGCCGGCCTCGCGCGCGATGGCGAGATAGGCGTCGATCGCCTCTTCTGCGCCGGGCGTTTCATAGCGATCGCCGCGCTTGAACAGAGTCGTGCGGGCGCCGGCCGGGCGCGCGCCCTTTTGGTACTTGCCGGTGAGATAGCCTTGCGCCAGCGGCGAATAGACCAGCAGGCCGACCTGCTCGCGCATAGCCACCTCGGCGAGGTTAACCTCGAAGGTGCGGTTCAGCAGGTTGTAGGCGTTCTGGATCGAGACGACGCGCGGGCCCTTGCCGGCTTCGGCGGCTGCGACAAAACGCGTCGTGCCCCAGGCGGTCTCGTTCGACAGGCCGACATGGCGCACCTTGCCCTCCTGCACCAGCTCCTGCAGCGCGCCGAGCGTCTCCTCGATCGGCACCTCGTCGGGGGCCGGCTCGGGATGACGGTAGATGGTTGGGTTAGAGCCCCACAGCGTCACGTGCCGGTCGGGCGAATGCAGCTGGTAGAGATCGATATAGTCGGTCTGCAGGCGCTTCAGGCTCTTCTCGATCGCGTCGCGGATATGCGCGCGCGAAAGCGTCGGCTTGGCGCCGTCTCGGAACCAGGTCAGGCCGTTGCGGCCGCACACCTTGGAGGCCAGGATGACCTTGTCGCGATTGCCGCGTGCCTTCATCCAGTTGCCGATGATCCGCTCGGTCGAGCCCTGCGTCTCCGGCTTGGGCGGGATCGAGTAGAGCTCGGCGGTGTCGAGGAAGTTGACGCCCTGCTCGAAGGCGTAATCCATCTGTTCGTGGCCTTCGGCCTCGGTGTTCTGCTGGCCCCAGGTCATGGTGCCGAGGCAGATGGAGGACACGCGCAGATCGGTGCGTCCGAGCGAACGATATTCCATGACGAGAGCTCCGAGAGATTGGGCACGGCAAGCCGGATGGGCGATGGCCGGATGCGGATGGGCAGGAAGGCGAAGGGCGGGGCGTGCGGAAGACCGGTCAGCGCTTGGCTTGCGCGACCAGATCCTCCACGGCGGGAAGGATTTTCTCGACGATGACAGCGATGCCGCTGGCGTTGGGATGCATCCCGTCTTCCAGCAGCAGGCCGGGATCGGCGACGACCCCGTCGAGGAAGAACGGATATAGCATCGCGCCGTGCTTGGCGGCCAGATCGGGATAGAGGCTGTCGAAGCGCTGGGCGTAGTCCGGCCCCAGATTGGGCGCGGCGCGCATGCCGGCGAGCAGCACCGGCAGCTTGCGCTCGCCGAGCCGGGTCAGGATGGTGTCGAGCGCCTGCCGCGGCACGGCCGGATCGAGGCCGCGCAGCATGTCGTTGGCGCCGAGTTCGACGATCACCGCCTCTGCATCCGGGCCGACCGACCAGTCGAGCCGGGCAAGTCCGCCGCCGGCCGTGTCGCCGGAAACGCCGGCATTGACGACTGCGACATCAAGTCCCTTCGCCGTCAGCGCTTTCTGCAGCTGGTCGGTGAAGCCCTCGCCAGGGCCAAGCCCATAGCCGGCGGAAAGGCTGTCGCCGAGCACGACGAGGCGGATCGGATCGGCCATGGCCGGGCTCATGAAGAGAGCGAGAAGCGAGATTGCCAGCGCCAGGGTCTTTTTCATCGGTACTTTGCCACCATATTGAGCCGAACGCGCCGCGATCGGCAGGACGCCGGCGTTCTCGGCTTCCTCCGTACGACGAGCCTGCCCGTCGCACGATATAGGGTCTGCGCGCGTGATTGATACTGTCCCGAACCATTCCGATGCCGTCATTCGGCTTTCTTCCGTCGAACTGGCGCTCGGAGCGGGAGCGGCGCGCGTCCATATTCTCCGCAACGTCTCCCTGACGATCGAGGCCGGCGAAAGCGCCGCGCTGGTCGGCCCCTCCGGTTCCGGCAAGTCGACGCTGCTGATGACCATGGCCGGGCTGGAGCGCGTCGACCGGGGCAGCGTGCGGGTCGCCGGCACCGACCTCGCCGCCCTCAACGAGGATGGGCTGGCGCGGTTCCGCGGCCAGAATGTCGGCATCATCTTCCAGTCCTTCCACCTGATCCCCAACATGACGGCGCTGGAAAACGTCGCCGTGCCGCTGGAGCTGGCCGGTCGCCGCGACGCCTTCGAGCGCGCCGCCGAGGAACTGAAGCTGGTCGGGCTCGACCACCGCATGAACCACTACCCGTCCGCGCTTTCCGGCGGCGAGCAGCAGCGCGTGGCGATCGCCCGCGCCTTGGTCGCCCGTCCGGCCATCCTGTTCGCCGATGAGCCGACCGGCAATCTCGACGAGACGACCGGCCGCGAGATCGCGGACCTCCTGTTCAATACCTGCGCCGAGCGCGGCACCACGCTGGTGCTGGTCACGCATGACAATGCACTGGCAGCTCGCTGCGACCGCATGATCCGCATCCATTCCGGCGTCATCGATCCGCGCCAGGCCAATGCCGGCGCGGTTCGGAGCGCGGCGGAATGACGACCTCCACCTTGCCGCTGCCGCTTCGTTTCGCGCTGCGCGAATTGCGCGGCGGCCTCAGCGGTTTCCTCGTCTTTCTGGCCTGCATCGCGCTCGGCGTCGCGGCGATCGCGGCCGTAGGTTCGGTATCGCGCGCCATGACCGATGGTCTGGCTCGCCAGGGCCAGGCGATCCTCGGCGGCGACGTCGCCTTCACGCTGGTGCAGCGGCAGGCGTCGCCGGAAGAACGCGGCTTCCTGGAAAAGCACGGCACGGTTTCCGAGATCGGCTCGCTGCGCGGCATGGCGCGCCTGGCGGACGGATCGGACCAGACGCTGATCGAGATCAAGGCCGTCGACAGCGCCTATCCGCTCTATGGCACGCTCAAGGCCGGCGAGGCCGTCGATGCGACGGCGGCGCTGAATGCCGGCAGCGCGCTGGCGGATCCGGAGTTGTTCACCCGCCTCGGCGTCAAGATCGGCGATATCGTGCAGGTCGGCACAGCCCGGCTGACGCTCGCGGGCGAGATCGCCGACGAACCCGACAAGCTCGCCACCGGCCTCGGCTTCGGGCCGCGCCTGCTGATCTCCAAGCCCACGCTCGACAGCACCGGTCTCGTCCAACCGGGCAGCCTCGTACAATGGACCTACCGGCTGCGCATGCCGGACGGCGCCCCCGACAGCGCCGTGGTCGACCTCGTCAAAGCCGCGAACAAGGCGCTGCCCAAGGCAGGCTGGCAGGTGCGCAGCCGCGACGACGCCTCGCCCGGCCTCAAGCGCAACATCAGCCAGTTCGCGCAATATCTGACGCTGGTCGGCCTCGCCGCCCTGATCGTCGGCGGCGTCGGCGTCGCCAATGCCGTCGGCGCCTTCATGGAGTTAAAGCGGCCGGTGATCGCCACGCTGCGCTCGCTCGGCGCGGCCGGTGGCCTGGTCACCCGGCTCTATCTGATCCAGATTCTGCTGATCGCGCTGCTCGGCGTGGTCATCGGCCTCGCCATCGGCGCGCTGGTCCCGGTGGTGGCGCTGCAATTCCTGGCCGACGTGCTGCCGGTCGGCGCCGAAACCGGCTTCTATCCGACCGCGCTCGGCTATGCCGCGCTCTATGGCCTCTTGACGGCGCTGACCTTCGCGCTGGTGCCGCTCGGCCGCGCGGGCGACATCGCGCCGACCGCGCTGTTCCGCGACGGCGCCGCCTTCGGCAAGATGCGGCCCCGCCTTGCCTTCCTGATCGCGGCCATCGTCTCGGCGGCGGTGCTGGCGGGGCTCGCCATCCTTCTCGCCTATGATCGCCGCATCGCCTTCTATTTCGTCATCGGCGTCGCGGCTTCCTTCCTGCTGCTGCGGCTCGTCGCCTGGGCCGTGACGGCGCTCGCCCGCCGCGCGCCGCGGTTGGCCTCGACTGAATGGCGGCTCGCCGTCGGCAACATCCACCGCCCCGGCGCGCTGACCGGCTCGGTCGTGCTGTCGCTCGGGCTCGGCCTCACCGTGCTGGTGACGATCGCGCTGATCGACGGCAATCTGCATCGCCAGCTGACGCAGTCCCTGCCCGACCGCGCGCCGAGCTTCTTCTTCCTCGACGTGCAGAATGCCGAGGCCCCGGCCTTCATGGACTTTCTCAAGAAGGAGATCCCGGATGCGACGGTCGAGAGCGTGCCGATGCTGCGCGGCCGCATCGTCGCCCTGAACAAGACCCCGGCCGACCAGGCGACGCCGACGCCCGAGGTTGCCTGGGTGCTGAAGGGCGATCGCGGCGTGACCTTTGCCGCCACCATCCCGAAGAATTCGCGGCTCTCCGAAGGCGAATGGTGGGCGGCCGATTATGCCGGCCCGCCGCTCGTCTCGATGGAAGCCGGCGTCGCGCGCGGCCTCGGCCTCAAGACCGGCGACACTGTCACCGTCAACGTGCTCGGACGCGAGATCACCGCGACGATCGCCAATCTGCGCGAGGTCGAATGGGAGAGCCTGGCGATCAACTTCGTCCTGGTGTTCTCGCCCTCGGCCTTCACCGGCGCGCCCTACTCCGTGCTCGCGACCCTTGCCCATCCCGGCGTCGCCGATCCGGCGGCGGAGGCGAAGCTAATGCGCAACGCCGGCACGGAATTTCCCTCCGTCACGGCAATCCGGGTCCGCGAGGCCCTCGACCGCATCTCCTCGATCCTGGATCAGCTGATGCTGGCGATCCGCGTCGCCTCGTCGATCGCGCTGGCCGCGTCGGTGCTGGTGCTGGCGGGGGCGCTTGCCGCCGGTCACCGGCAGCGGCTCTATGATGCGGTGATCCTGAAGACCCTCGGCGCGACGCGCGGCCAATTGCTGAAGGCCTTCGGGCTGGAATACGGCCTGCTGGGACTGGCCACGGCGGTCTTTGCCGTGCTGGCCGGCTCGCTCGCCGCCTGGGGCGTCGTCGCCGGGGTGATGGGCCAGCCCTTCACCGTGTTTCCTGTGACCGCGCTCGCCGCCGCCCTGATCGCCGTGGCCCTCACCATCGGCCTCGGCCTCGCCGGCACGTGGCGATTGCTCGGCCAGAAGGCGGCGCCGGTACTCAGAAACCTGTAGTCGCACCCGTCCGCATCGCGTACGATTGTTCCACTTGGGCCGTGCCGGATCTCTTGCACGGATCGATCGGGGTGCCCATATCGCATGGGAACCCGAGGGCTTGCCGCCAGGCGGAACCGAAGAGGTTGGGACGCTCGGTGGCGGAAACGGGGGTTTCGCGGCGACGCAGCCGCGGATTTTTTATTTCGGAGAGGACTTCGATGGCAGATTTCGACAATCGCGTCTCACCGTTTGGCGCAGCGCGTGCCGAAACCGGTGTTATCGATCAGGGCCTGCGCAGCCATATGCTGCAGGTCTACAACTACATGGCGATCGGCCTGATGATCACCGGCGCAGCCGCGCTCGGCATCTTCAAGCTTGCCGTGACCAGCGACCCGTCCCAGGCTGTTGCGCAGATGCAGAACGGCCTTCTGCTGACTAGCCTCGGCAAGACGATCTACACCGGCCCGCTCATGTGGGTGCTGATGCTGGCCCCCGTGGGCCTCGTGTTCTGGCTCTCCTTCGGCATCCACAAGATGTCGACGGCAAAGGCTCAGGCCGTGTTCTGGGGCTATTCGGCCCTGATGGGCGTCTCGCTGTCCTCGATCTTCGCCGTCTACACGGCGCAGTCGATCACGCAGGTGTTCTTCATCAGCGCCGCCACCTTCGGCGCGATGAGCCTGTACGGCTACACCACGAAGCGCGATCTGACCGGAATGGGCTCGTTCCTGTTCATGGGCCTGATCGGCATCATCATCGCTTCGATCGTCAACATTTTCATCGGATCGTCGGCGCTTGGCTTCGCGATCTCGATCCTCGGCGTGCTGATCTTCGTGGGCCTCACCGCCTATGACACGCAGAAGATCAAGGAAATGTACTATGTCGGCGACGATGGCACGGTTGCCGGCCGCAAGGCGATCATGGGCGCGCTGACGCTCTATCTCGACTTCATCAACCTGTTCCTGATGATGCTCCGCCTGTTCGGCGACCGCCGCTAAGGCGCGATCGAGACCCCAATCTAAGGGCGCGGCCAAGGCTGCGCCCTTTTTTATGTGTTTTTTCGCGAGCGCGCGGCGAAGTCCTGGCCGCGCTGGAGCTCGCAGCATTCGAGTGCCTCGCCAATGTCTCCCCTCCCCGACGATCTCTACATCCGCCCGGCCTGCGTCAACGATCTGAAAGCGATCACCGGGATCTACTCGCACTGGGTGCGGTTCGGCACGGCGAGCTTCGAACTCGACCCGCCGGACGAAGCGGAGATGCGGCGTCGGCACGAGGTCCTGGTGGATGGCGACCACCCCTATCTGGTGGCGGAAGGCGGCGGGGAAATCCTCGGTTACGCCTATGCGGGGCCCTATCGGCCGCGGCCGGGCTATCGCTTCACGGTCGAGGACTCGATCTATCTGGAGCCCAAGGCGCAGGGGCTCGGCGTCGGCAAGCGGCTGCTGACGGAACTGATCGCGGCGGCCACCGTGGCCGGATTCCGCCAGATGGTCGGCGTGATCGGCGATTCCAGCCACCAGGCCTCGATCCGGCTGCATGCGGCGCAGGGATTCCGGCTGGTCGGCATTTTCGAGAATGTCGGCTGGAAGCATGGCCGCTGGCTGGACAGCGTGCTGATGCAGCGTGCGCTCGGCGACGGCAGTGACGAGCCTCCGGCCGACTGATGGACAGCAGCCACAGGCGGCGGCGCTTCCCGAAAGACAAACGCCTTAGCCCCGTTCGCGCGGCGTACCCTTCGCGAAGCGGTTGCCCTAGCTCTGGACGACCTTGAGCTTAGTGTCCAGCACCGCCAGAACCTGTCGCAGATCATGGCCGCGCTTCATGATGTAGCCGCCGGTGGCGATCACGGCGTATGCGCCCTGGCGGTTGCGCAGTTCCGGATCCTTGACGACCTTGTAGAGCGGCATCTCGGACGAACGGCGGAAGATCGAGAACACCGCCTTGTCGCGCAAATGATCGATCGCGTAGTCGCGCCACTCGCCGGCCGCCACCATGCGCCCATAGACACGCAGGATCTCGTTCAGCTCGAGTCGGTTGAAAGCAATCAGGGGAACGGACTTCGCCGTCTCCGGTGGGATCAGCGACACCAGCGTGGCGCTGCCACCGGATCCCGCCTTGTCTTCACCTTCGCTCAATGGCGCCTCCTGCAGCGAGCCGCATTGTCATCGAGCGGTCATGATCGCTCCGTTCGGCCAAGCTGGCAAGGCGCGGCTCGTCCGCCGGACCAAGGAAAGACGCGACTCGCCGTTTCCTACGGGCCCGGACGAACCTCACGAAGCCGTGAAGGAGGCGTGTAAAATTCCTTTATTCCGCCCTTTTTCGGCCCGGCACCGGCCGCATTGGCCCGGCAATATCACACCATCGCTTCGAACGGTCCGGCTTGGCCAAGGCTTCGGAATTTCTCAGCCCCCCAGCCCCCCGGGGTCCTCAGTTGAGCCGGACCACCTTCGAAGTTAGTCAGTCGTCGAATTGCATTCCCCTCCCAAAAGGTTCCTGAGGTCGGCTCTGCCGGCCTTTTTCTTTGCCTGGACGCCAGGCAGGGGCCTCCGGCCTTGAAACTCGGCCGGCGACCGGCGATATCAGCGCCGCCCGCGTGAGCGACGACGCCCGATGGCGCCAGCCGCCCAGGCATCGACCTCGCGCCGGGACGCCGACAATACCGGAGAGAAAAGCGTGTCTGAAAACAAGCCCGCCGCCGAGACCCGCACGTTTGAGGCCGAGGTCTCGCGCCTGCTGCACATGATGGTGCATTCGGTCTATTCCAATCGCGACGTCTTCCTGCGCGAACTCATCTCCAATGCCGCCGACGCCTGCGAGAAGCTGCGTACGCTGTCCCTGTCCGATCCGAAGCTGATCGAGGGCGGCGATGCCTTCCAGATCGTCATCGAGGCCGACAAGGAAGCGCCGAGCCTGGTCATCGCCGACAATGGCATCGGCATGGACCGGCAGGAGCTGATCGACAATCTCGGCACGATCGCCCAGTCCGGCACCCGCGCCTTCCTTGAAAAGGCCGGTGACGGCGCGAAGGGGTCGGCGCTGATCGGCCAGTTCGGCGTCGGCTTCTATTCCGCCTTCATGGTCGCCGACAAGGTTTCCGTCGTCTCACGCAAGGCCGGCTCGGACGAGGCCTGGCGCTGGAGCTCTGACGGCAAGGGCGCCTATGAGATCGAGCCGGCGGATCTCGCCGACGCGCCGGCGCGCGGCACGCGCATCGTGCTGCATCTCAACCCCGACAATGCCAGCTACGCCGAGACCGACACGATCGAGCGCATCGTCACGGCTTACTCCGCCCATGTGCCCGTGCCGATCGTGCTGAAGCTCGCCGACGGCACCGAGGAGTCGCTGGCCGACGGCAGCGCGCTCTGGCGCAAGCCGAAATCGGCCGTGACGGAAGAGGAATACAAGGAATTCTACGGCCATGTCGGCGGCCGCTTCGACGAGCCAGCCGTCACCATCCATTACCGCGCCGAAGGGCGGACGGAATATTCGGTGCTGCTGTTCGTGCCGTCCTCGCGGCCGTTCGACCTGTTCGAGCCCGAGCGGCAGGGCCGGGTGAAGCTCTATGTCCGCCGCGTCTTCATCACCGACGAGGCCGAGATCCTGCCGCCCTGGCTGCGCTTCGTGCGTGGCGTCATCGATTCGGAAGACCTGCCGCTCAACCTGTCGCGCGAGATGCTGCAGAAGAACCCGGTGATCGAGGCAATCGGCAAGGGCGTCACCAATCGCGTCCTGGCCGATCTCGACAAGCTCGCGACTGACGATCCCGAGCGCTTCGTCAAGGTCTGGGAAGCCTTTGGCGCCGTGCTCAAGGAAGGGCTCTACGAGGCCCCCGACCGCCGCGACGCGCTGTTCAAGCTGGCCCGCTTCAAGACGACCACGGGCGGCGACAGCTGGCGCAGCCTGGCGGACATCGTCGCCGCCTTCCGCCCGAACCAGACGGCGATCTACTACGCGCTCGGCGACGACGCGGCGACGATCGCGGCCTCGCCGCATCTCGAAGGCTTCGCCAAGCGTGGCGTCGAGGTACTGATCCTCGCCGACGCAGTCGATGCCTTCTGGGTGCGCACGGCGCTGGGCTTCGACGGCAAGCCGTTCCAGTCGGTGACGCAAGGCGCGGCGACTCTCGACCTGATCCCGGTGCTGGAAGCGGAAGCCGCCAAGGACAAGACGAGCGACGAAAAGCCGGCCTCCGAGGCAGCGCTCGCCGCGCTGACGCTCCGCCTCAAGCAGGCGCTGGGCGACAAGGTGGTGGAGGTGCGCGGATCGAATCGGCTGGCGACGAGCCCCGCCTGCCTGGTGTCGCCCGAATTCGGGCCCGACCGGCAGCTGGAGAAGATCCTGGCCAGCCGCGACGGCGCCGGCGGCCGCTCGGCGCAGATCCTGGAGCTCAATCCCTCCCATCCGCTGGTGGCCGGCCTCGCCGCCCAGGCGGCAGAGGGCGGAGCGGCGGCCGAGCGCGTCGACGCCGCGGCCCCGCTGCTCTTCGGTCTGGCCCGCATCCTCGACGGCGAAGCGCCGGACGAGCCCGCCGCCTTCGCCAAGGCGCTGGCAGGACTGATGGAAAAGACGGTCGCCTGACGGCGACGCATGTCGTGACAAAAGAAAAGCGCGGGCACGTCCCGCGCTTTTTTCATGGAGATGGACGAACGCTGGGCCCTAGCGGGCCCGCCCCCTCACCACTCCGCGCCTTTTTCCGAAAATGCGGCGCCGAGGATTTCGCCCGGCTCGCCATTCGCGGTTTCGGCCTGCAGCAGGATGGCGCAGCCATCGGCATTGGCCTGATGATACTCGCTCATCGGCAGGTCGACATCGACGGGTTCGCCGCGCCACATCGCGATCGGTCGAAGGCGGGTGACGACATTGTAGTAGCTCAGCGTGCGGTCCTGGTTCTCGCCCTTGCGGATCGGCACCGCGACCTGCCGCTTGTAAAGCGCCAGCCAGATTGTAGCCTTGCGCTCGCGCGGGATGGTGCTGTCGGCGGTCTCGCCGATCTTCACCCGGATGGCGTCGCCAACCATGTCCATGCTGACGGGGACGGCCAGCGGCGGCTTGGTCTCGAGCGCCGCGTCGATCGCCGTCCGGTCGCTGCCGACCACGTGCGAAGTGCCGTTGACGATCATCTGCGGGGTATAGATCTGCCGGTCGCCGCGGGCATTGGCATAGGCCTTCTGCCGGTCGGTGAACTCGTGGCTGGCAAGCGTGTCCTTCCAGCCGAGATAGTCCCAGTAATCGACAGGCAGCGACAGCGCGACGATGTCCTGGCGCTTGGCGAAGTCCTCGAGCATCTCGTCGGCCGGGGGGCATGACGCGCATCCCTGGCTGGTGAACAGTTCCAGCACCGCCGAAACCTTGGTGGGCCCCTGGGCCTTAGCCGCAAGCGCCGGGACCGCCAGCAGGCACAAGGCCGCCAGGATCCAGCTGGTTTTGGGATGGAACATGCGTGCAACTTATCCTGATCGCCGAGATCTGCCACCCGCGGTGGGTGCCATTCAAAAATAGTTCGGGGATCGATCGTAAGCCATTCAATTAAGGGTGACTGCTCGTGAGGGAACGGTCTGAAATCCCTCGGTCACATGGCTCAAGTCCGTGTGGCAGCTGAGAAAACCGCCACACGGGGAATCACGAAATCGCTAAAAGCGCGATACGGTATTGGTTCAGGCGACCAAGTTCCGCAGCACGTATTGCAGGATGCCGCCATTCTCGAAGTAGTCGAGTTCGTCGAGCGTATCGATTCGGCAAAGCAGCGGCACGACCTTCTGGCTGCCATCGGCGAAGGTGATCTCCGCGTCCAGCATCTGGCGCGGCTTCAGGTCGCCGGCAATGCCCTTGATCGTCACGATCTCGTCGCCCTTGAGGCCGAGCGTCTGCCACGACGTGCCTTCCTCGAACACCAGCGGCACGATGCCCATGCCGACCAGGTTCGAGCGATGGATGCGCTCGAAGGACTGGGCGATGACGGCGCGGATGCCGAGCAGCTTGGTGCCCTTGGCCGCCCAGTCGCGCGACGAGCCGGTGCCATATTCCTTGCCGGCGAACACCACCAGCGGAACGCCCTCGGCCTTGTACTTCATCGCCGCATCGTAGATCGGCATTTCGGTGCCGTCCGGCCAATGCTTGGTGAAGCCGCCTTCCTTGCCGCCCAGCATCTGGTTCTTGATGCGGATGTTGGCGAAGGTGCCGCGCATCATGACTTCATGATTGCCGCGACGCGTGCCGTACTGGTTGAAGTCCGCTGGGCGGACCTGATGGTCGCGCAGGTAGGATCCGGCCGGGCTGGTTTCCTTGATCGAGCCGGCCGGCGAGATGTGGTCGGTCGTGATCGAATCGAGGAACAGGCCCATGACGCGGGCGCCGAGGATGTCCGTGACCGGCTCGGGCTCGCGCTGCATGCCAACGAAATAGGGCGGGTTCTGCACATAGGTCGACTGGTTGTCCCAGGCGTAGGTCTCGCCCTGCGGCACCGAGATCTTCTGCCAGTTCTCGTCGCCCTTGAAGACGTCCGCATACTTGGTCTGGAACATCTTCTTGGTGACGTTCTCGCGGATGAACTTGGCGATCTCGCGGTTCGAGGGCCAGATGTCCTTGAGATAGACGGGCTGACCGTCCGACCCCGTGCCGAGCGGCTCGGTTGTCAGGTCGATCTGCAGCGAACCGGCCAGCGCGTAGGCGACGACCAGCGGCGGCGAGGCGAGATAGTTCGCCTTGACGTCCGGATTGACGCGGCCTTCGAAGTTGCGGTTGCCCGACAGCACGGCGGCGGCGACCAGGTCGCCCTGGTTGATGGCGGCCGAGATGTTTTCCGGCAGCGGACCCGAATTGCCGATGCAGGTGGTGCAGCCGAAACCGACCAGGTTGAAGCCGAGCGCGTCGAGGTCCTTCTGAAGGTCGGCGGAGGCGAGATATTCCTCCACGACCTGCGATCCCGGCGCGAGCGAGGTCTTCACCCACGGCTTCGACTGGAGGCCCTTGGCGACCGCGTTGCGGGCGAGCAGGCCGGCGGCGATCAGCACGCTCGGATTCGAGGTGTTGGTGCAGGAGGTGATGGCGGCGATGGTCACGTCGCCATGGCCGACCGTGTAGTCGGTGCCCTCGACGGCGAAGCGCTTGGCCGCTTCGCCCGGCTTCTTGAACTCGCCTTCAAGCGAGGCCAGGAAGCCCGTCTTGGCGTCGGAGAGCAGCACGCGGTCCTGCGGGCGCTTCGGACCGGCCAGCGACGGCAGCACGGTGGTGATGTCGAGTTCGAGCACGTCGGTGAAGACAGGATCGGCCAGGCCGGGCTCGCGCCACATGCCCTGCGCCTTCGAATAGGCCTCGACCAGCGCGATGCGCTCGGGCTTGCGGCCGGTCTCGTCGAGATAGGCGATCGTCTCGTCATCGACCGGGAAGAAGCCGCAGGTGGCGCCGTATTCCGGCGCCATGTTGCCGATGGTGGCGCGGTCGGCGAGGGACAGGTGATCCAGGCCGGGGCCGAAGAACTCGACGAACTTGCCGACGACGCCCTTCTTGCGCAGCATCTGCGTCACGGTCAGCACGAGATCGGTGGCGGTGATGCCCTCGTTCAGCTTGCCGGTCAGCTTGAAGCCGACGACTTCCGGGATCAGCATGGAGACCGGCTGGCCGAGCATGGCCGCTTCCGCCTCGATGCCGCCAACGCCCCAGCCGAGCACGCCGAGGCCGTTCACCATGGTGGTGTGGCTGTCGGTGCCGACGCAGGTGTCGGGATAGGCGACGGTCTGGCCGTTCTCGGTCTTGGTCCAGACGGTCTGGGCCAGATATTCGAGATTGACCTGGTGGCAGATGCCGGTGCCCGGGGGCACGACGCGGAAATTGTCGAAGGCCGACTGGCCCCACTTCAGGAAGCGGTAGCGCTCCTGGTTCTGCTTGTATTCCTCTTCGACATTCTTGCCGAACGCCTGGGCATTGCCGAAGAAGTTGACGATGACCGAGTGGTCGATGACCAGATCGACCGGGACCAGCGGGTTGATGCGCTTCGGGTCGCCGCCGAGATTGACCATCGCGTCGCGCATGGCGGCGAGGTCGACCACGGCCGGAACGCCGGTAAAGTCCTGCATCAGCACACGGGCCGGACGATAGGCGATCTCGCGCTCGTCCTTGCCGCGCGACACCAGCCAGTCCTTGACGGCGAGGATGTCGTTCTTGGTGACGGTGCGGCCGTCTTCGTTGCGGAGCAGGTTCTCGAGCAGAACCTTCAGCGAAAAGGGCAGCGTGGAGATGCCGGGAAGCCCGTTCTGCTCCGCGTCCTTCAGGCTGAAATAGACATAGCTTTCCGCGCCGACCTGAAGAGTCTTGCGGGATTTAAAGCTGTCGGGATGCTCGTTGCTCACGATACGGATCGTCCTCGTTTCTGTCGCGGAAACGCATGGCCGAAGTCGATGCACGAAGCGTGCCCGACCCGGTCAGGCGCACCCAAGATGGCGGCGGAGTTTGGCTCGGCACGCGGTCCATCCCTGGGGTGGTGACGCAGGTCTTGACCGCGGCGCAACCGGCGCGCCGGGTTGCAGGCCTTATAATGAATTTCGTAAGGAGAAGCCAGATCAACGAAAGTCGCCGCGCTTGGAATCTTTCAAAGCTGCTCAAACGCAAGAAGACCCAGCGTCACCTTCCGGCAGGATTGGCGCATGAATCGTCGACAAACCCGCCTGTCGGCCGATACGATTGCCGTAAGCCGCGGCGGCCGCACCATTTTCGAGCAGGTTTCGTTCACGCTCGGCGCCGGCGAGATGCTGGCGGTCACCGGCGCCAATGGATCCGGCAAGTCGACCCTGTTGCGCGCCGTGGCCTCCCTGCTGCCGCTGGCCGCGGGCACGATCCGCTTCGAGGATCCCGCCAGGGAAGACGCGCCGATCGCGGAAAGCGTCCATTATTTCGGCCATCTGGACGGTTTGAAGCCGAGCCTCAGCGTGCGTGACAACCTGGCGCTGTGGGCGAAGTTTGCCGGCCGCGCCGGGCTGCCGGCGATCGAAGCGCTCGAACAGGTGGAGCTCGATCACCTCGACGACCTGCCGGCTGGCTATCTCTCCGCCGGGCAGAAGCGGCGCGCCAGCCTCGCCCGCCTGCTGGTCGTGCAGCGCCCGATTTGGCTGCTCGACGAGCCGACCTCGGCGCTCGACAGCCGCTCGGAGGCGATCTTCGGTGGCTTGCTAGCGGAGCATCTGGCCGAAGGCGGACTCGCTCTTGCCGCGACACATCGTCCGCTGCCCGTCGAAAGCCACGCGACGCTCGCGCTCGGTGCCGCATGACCGGCTTTTTTTTCGCACTGATCGGACGGACGGTGCGGCTGTCGCTGGGCGCCGGCGGCGGCGCCTTTGTCGGGCTGATCTTCTTCCTGTCGGTGGTCGCCGTGGTGCCCTTCGGAGTCGGGCCGGACATGCGGCTGCTCGCCCGGATCGGGCCGGCCATGCTCTGGATCGCGGCGCTGCTCGCCACCCTGCTTGGCCTCGACCGGCTGTTTCAGGACGACCGCGACGACGGCAGCCTCGACCAGTTCATGCTTTCCGGCCTGCCGCTGGAGCTGGTCGTGCTGGCCAAGGCGATCGGCCACTGGCTGGCGACCGGCCTGCCGCTCGTCCTGGGCGCGCCGGTGTTCGGTCTCATTCTCGGCATGGACGCGCAGGCGATCGGGCTGGTGACGCTGACGCTTCTGATCGGCACGCCGGCGCTGATCTTCATCGGCACGATCGGCGCGGCGCTGATCACGGCGCTCCGCCGCGGCGGCTTGCTGGTCGCGATCCTGGTGCTGCCCTTCACGATCCCCGTGCTGATCTTCGGCGTCAGCACGATCACGGCGGCCACCACCACCGGCATGCCGGTCCTGAACCCGATGCTGGTCCTCATGGCCCTGACCATGGCGAGCGCCGTGATCGGCCCGGTCGCCGGCGCGGCGGCGCTTCGGGCGGGGATGGACTGACCCCTGATCCGGCTTTCGGATTCTCCACCATCATCCTGAGGTGCTTCGCGTGAGCGGAGCCTCGAAGGAGGATCCAGCGGGCACTCCGTCTTGGTGACGCAGCTCGGCGAAACGCGCCCGCAATCTCCATCAAGAGCATTCCCTGGACCCTCCTTCGAGGCCCGGCTTTGCCGGGCACCTCAGGATGATGGTCGAGTCTGAGAAATGCCATCTGGAGATCGGACACGGTCCCCGATCGAAAAACAAAAAACGCGGCCCGAAGGCCGCGTTTTCATCGTGCAAACAAGGCCAGTCGCTCAGTGGCGGAAGTGGCGCATGCCGGTGAAGACCATGGCAAGGCCGGCCTCGTCGGCGGCGGCGATCACCTCGTCGTCGCGCATCGAACCGCCGGGCTGGATGATCGCGGTCGCGCCCGCTTCGGCCGCGGCCAGAAGGCCGTCGGCGAACGGGAAGAACGCGTCGGAGGCGACGACCGACCCCTTGGCCAGCGTCTCCGGCAGACCGGCCGTGCGGGCGGCATCGGCCGCCTTCTTGGCGGCGATGGTCGAGCTGTCCACGCGGCTCATCTGCCCCGCGCCGACGCCGACCGTGGCGCCATCCTTCACATAGACGATGGCGTTCGACTTGACGTGCTTGGCGACGCGGAAGGCGAAGAGCAGGTCGTCGAGCTCGGCCTCGGTCGGCACCCGCTTGGTGACGACCTTCAGATCCGCCTTCTGCACGCGTCCCGCGTCACGATCCTGCACCAGCAGGCCGCCCGCCACCGTCTTGACCGTCAGGCCCTTGGCAGCCGCATCCGGCAGGCCGCCAGTGACCAGCAGGCGCAGGTTCTTCTTGGCCGCGACGATGGCGATGGCTTCGTCAGTGGCATCCGGGGCAATGATCACCTCGGTGAA
Organism: Kaistia defluvii; assembly: GCF_040548815.1. Taxonomy (NCBI): domain Bacteria; kingdom Pseudomonadati; phylum Pseudomonadota; class Alphaproteobacteria; order Hyphomicrobiales; family Kaistiaceae; genus Kaistia; species Kaistia defluvii. The sequence goes on from NZ_JBEPSM010000004.1 coordinate 442,970, forward strand.
GATCTCGACGATCTTCTTCGCGGCATCCGCGTCCAACGTCCGGTTCAGCGCGACGATGCCGCCAAAAGCCGAGACCGGGTCGCAGCGCAGCGCCTTGTCATAGGCTTCGGCCAGGGTCGCGCCGGTCGCGACACCGCAGGGATTGGCGTGCTTGATGATCGCGACGGCCGCCGTCTCGGCCGGGTCGAACTCGGCCACCAGTTCGAAGGCGGCGTCCGTGTCGTTGATGTTGTTGTAGGAGAGCTGCTTGCCCTGCAGCTGTTTCGCCGTGGAGACGCCGGGGCGAACCTCGCCGGTCGTGTAGAAGGCAGCCTGCTGGTGCGGGTTCTCGCCATAGCGCATGATTTCGCGCAAGGACCCGCCGAACGAGCGCCAGGCCGGCGCCGACTCTTCAAGCACGCGGGCGAACCAGTTCGACACCGCCGCGTCATAGGCGGCCGTGCGGGCAAAGGCCTTGGCGGCCAGGCGCTTGCGGAAGGCGAGCGGCGTCGCGCCGCCATTCGCGTCGAGCGCTTCCAGCACCGAGGCATAGTCGGCCGGGTCGACGACGATCGAGACGAAGCCGTGGTTCTTAGCGGCGGCGCGGGTCATCGCCGGGCCGCCAATGTCGATGTTCTCGACGGCGGTGGCATAATCCTCGGTCGAAGCGATGGTCTTCTCGAACGGGTAGAGGTTGACGGCGACGAGGTCGAAGCCCTCGATGCCATGCTCTTCCATCTCGGCCGCGTGCTGCGGATCGTTGCGGATGCCGAGCAGGCCGCCATGGATCTTCGGATGCAGCGTCTTGACCCGGCCGCCGAGGATCTCGGGGAAACCAATGACATCGGCGACATTGGTGGCCGGCAGCCCGGCGTCGATCAGCGCCTTGCAGGTCGAACCCGTGGCGACCAGGGCGACGCCGCGCTCATGCAGCGCACGGGCGAAGTCGAGCAGGCCGGTGGAGTCCGACACCGAAAAGAGCGCGCGCTTCATCGGAACGAGTTCGGGAAGGGCGACCTTTGACGGCGGTACGGCCATGGAGTCCTCGCGGGTTCAAATGCTGAAGGCCCGCGCGATACCACGTTTTTTCCCGCCATGCAGCCGCTTTACGCACCCAGCGGCAGATCGTCTCCGTGATCGTCGTGATTGCGCATCCGTCCGCCGGGCTCGACGACGCGGTGCAGGATCCATTCGACCGAAGCCTGATGCAGCGCCCGGCCATAGACGACCATCTGGTCGGTGCGCCGACTGCCGCGAATATCGGAGAGGCGAATGCTCTCCTCCAGCAGCACTTCGAGATCCGGCGTTTCGAACTGCCAGGCCGAGCCATCCGGCAAGGCGAGGAAGACGCCCCGGCCATTGTTGAAGCGCGTCGCCTCGACGGCGGGATGCAGGTGGAAGCGCAGCGCGAAGGCGTCCCGGCCGCCGCGCGCGATGGTGTTGCCGCTGGGCGTGGTGAACGAATCGAGGCCGTCTATGCGGTCGCCATAGGCGGACAGCACCAGCTTGCGCTCGTGCCGGATGCCGAAGCGCGCGACATAGCCGTCATGCGCCGCGATCAGCACCGTCTCGCTGCGATTGTCCTGGCGGGAGACTTCGACGCGGTTCGGGCCGGAGAGGATCGCCTCGCCCAGCTTCGCGGCGAGATAACCGCTGTTGAGGAAGCGGCAGGACGAGGAATCGTTCAGCGTCACGGTCGAATGCGCCGCCGTGGTGCGCGCCATCCGCCGCAGCGCCGTGGCGCCCGGCCCCGGCACGCCGCAATTGACGATCAGCGGCTGGCGGCCGGAGCTCATCTCAAAGGACAGGCAGCCGGCATGCGCCTCGAGCGAAAGCACCGGGCGCGGCGCCGGCCCCGTGTCGACCAGCATCACCGTGTCGCCGGCATCGAGCCGCTGATAACCGGCATAGGGCGCATTCTTGCCCGGCGCGCCGCGCGCGTCGTCATAGGCGAGGACGGTGGCGAGAAGGCCGAGCTGGGTCTCGCCCATGCCGTTGAACTTGGCGAAGGAGCCGTCGCCATGCCGGAAGAAGCGCAGCATCGGCATCATGCGGTCGATGGCGCCGAGAAGGGCGGGCGAAGGCTGCTGGCCGCGGGCGGTGAAGGCCTGGCGGAGCGGCAGCAGGTCGACGAGGATTTCGAGCACCGTGCCGGGATTGCGGCCGACATGGCCGCCATCCGGCAGGATCTGCCGCGCCAGTTCCTGGTCGAGCCAGCGCGACGCCTGGCGCACTAGGCGCGGCTGGTCGGAAAGCGACAGGCCGGCGGCGGCCAGCGCCATCATCACGCGCAGGCGTGGCAGGCCGGGGCGCACGTCGCGCGCCACCCGGCGCAGATGGCGGACCTGCTTGGTGAGAGAGCGCATGAAGCGGCGATAGAAGCCGTGGTCGCAGCCCTCAAGCACCAGCGGCGTCTGCGCCAGCCAGGACAGGATCCGCCGCGCCATGACGTCGGGATCGCGCGCGATCGGATCATGGCTCTTGTGGAAGCGGATCCATTCGTCGAGCAGCGCGCGGGCATTGGAGCGCGAGACGGCGAGGTCGGAGGCGCGCAGATGGCGCAGCCAGCCGAAACTGTGCAGCCGCTCGGCCCAGGCGCGCGACGGCGCCTCGATCTCGAAGACCGAGAAGCCGGCAACGTCGACCACCTCGCCGGCGAAGACGAAGCGGCCGGCATAGATATCATTGGCGATGGTGGGGTCGGCAGTGCGCAGGTCGGTCGGCGCGATCAGCAGCCGCTCGGGCACCTGGCCGGAATATTTCCACCGATAGAGCGCGCTGGCGTGGAACGCGTAACGCGCTCGTCGCCATGCGGACGCGAGTGCGAAGCGGACGAGCCGACCCCGACCGGATCCTGCTCCGAACGCCATACTCTCTCGCTCCCTCATCTGCAGCTGAAGTCGTGCTGACCCGAATTTCGACGGTCCGAAACGAATCAGTCGGCCAGCGATTCGAGCAATCTAATTGCGGATTCGCTCAAATTGAAACCGTTTCCCGGCGCCTAGAGGCGCCGGAAGCGGGCGGCGAAGAAGCCGTCGAGCCCGGAAAGCCGCGGCTCGGCATTCGGCAGGTCGGATGGCAGGGTCCGCAGGAAGCCGTCGCGACAGATCGCCTCGACACCCCCCACCTCTTCCGGCCGGATCGGCTCCAAAACCAGCGGTAGGCTGGCCAAGGCCAGCGCAACCTGATCCTCGCCCTCGGCCTTCTCCAGCGAACAGGTGCAGTAGACCAGCGTTCCGCCGGAGACCAGCATCGAGGTGGCGCGCGCCAGCAGGGAGGCCTGCAGATTGGCCAGCGTCTTGATGTCGCCCGGCCGCTTCAGCACGGCGACGTCGGGGTGGCGGCGGATCGTGCCGGTCGCCGAGCACGGCGCGTCGAGCAGGATGGCGTCGAACAGCCGGTTAGGCTGCCAGGTCTCGACATCGGCGGCGATCGTGCCGATCTGCAGCTTGAGCCGCGACAGGTTTTCGCGCACCCGCTGCAAGCGGCCTTCATTGATGTCGACGGCCATCACCTTGGCGCCGGCGGCGGCGAGCTGGGCCGTCTTGCCGCCCGGGGCCGCGCAGAGATCGGCGACGTCGAGGCCCTCGACCTTGCCGAGCAGCTTGGCCGGCAGCGCGGCGGCGGCGTCCTGCACCCACCATTGGCCTTCGGCGAAGCCCGGCAGTGCGTCAATCGGTCCGTGCGCAATCAGGCGTACGCTGCCGGTCGGCAGGACGATGCCGCCGAGTTTCTCGGCCCAGCCCTCGGGATCGGACTTGACCGACAGGTCGAGCGACGGCTCCAGCAGATGGGCGGCAGCGATCGCCTGCGTGGTCTCGGCGCCATAGTCCTTGACCCAGCGCTCATAGAGCCAGTCGGGCACGTTGAGGCGAACCTCGTCCTGCGAGGCGAGGATGGCGTCCCGCTGCTCGGTGAGGCGGCGCAGCACCGCATTGACCAAGCCCTTGAAATGGCGCGCGTCGCGATCGGCCTCGGCGGTCTCGACGGCAATCGAGACGGCGGCATGGTCTGGCACATCCATGAACAGGATCTGCGCCGCGGCGACATGCAGGATCGCCGGCAGCGGGCCGGACTTGCGCGGCAGCGCCTTGTCGAGGAAGCGGCCCAGCGCGTCGTCGATCTGGCCGCGACGGCGCAGCGCAATGCCGAGAATGGCGCGCGCCAGGCCGCGCTCGCGCGGATCGAGCGTTTCGAACGGGCCGTCCGTGGCATCGATGGCGCTATCGAGCGGGCGATGATCGACCAGCACCGCCATCAGCGCGGTGGTCGCGGCAAGGCGGGCGGCGACGCCCGGCGCGAGGCGGGGCGCTCGCGGCGCGTTGCGGTTCGGACGGGTACCGGCCGGCGTTGTCTTCTTGCTCAACCCCACGGCCCCCGGCCCTGCGAACCGCCGGAGCCATTGCCCCACGGCCCGCGCGACGGACCCGAGGCGGGACGGCTGGAGCGGAAGCCGCCCGGCAGGTTGACGCCACGACCAGCGCCCGCGCCCGGACCGAAGCCCGCGGCCTGGCCGCCGGATTCGGCTTCCATCGCCATCAGCGCCGCGATCCGGTTGTCGGTATCGGGATGAGTAGAAAAGAGATTGTCCATGCGCTGCCCGGATAGGGGATTGATGATGAAGAGATGCGCGGAAGCCGGATTGGCCTCGGCCGTCTCGTTGGGGATCTCGTGCGCTCCGCGCGCGATCTTGGCAAGGGCTGTCGCGAGCGAACGCGGCGAACCGCAGATCTCCGCTCCCAGCCGATCGGCCGCATATTCGCGCGTCCGGCTGACCGCCATCTGCACCAGCATGGCGGCCATGGGCGCGACGATCATCATGACGATCGTCCCAATCATGCCAATCCCGCCGCCCTCGCGGTTGCGGTTGCCGCTGAACAGGAAGGCGAAGTTGGCCAGCATCGAGATGGCGCCGGCCAGCGTCGCCGTGATGGTCATGGTCAGCGTGTCGTGGTTCTTCACATGCGCCAGTTCATGCGCCATCACGCCGGCGATCTCGTCGCGGGAAAGCGCCTGCAGCAGGCCGGTCGACGCGGCAACGGCGGCATTCTGCGGATTGCGGCCGGTGGCGAAGGCATTGGGCTGGGCAGAATCGATCACATAGACTTTCGGCATGGGCAGGTTGGCGCGCTGCGCCAGCTGCCGGACGATGCCGTAATACTCCGGCGCGCTGCGTTCGTCGACCTCATGGGCGCCGTACATCGACAGCACCATCTTGTCGGAGTTCCAGTAGCTGAACACGTTCATGCCGGCGGCGATGACGAAGGCGATCATCATGCCGCTGGATCCGCCGATCAGATAGCCGATGCCCATGAATAGGGCGGTCAGGGCCGCGATCAGCAGGGCAGTGCGCATGATGTTCATCGAGGGCTCCGGGAATGACTCCGAGGATGGTTGGCGGGCCGGCTGCGTTGCAGCGGCCCGCCGCTTCGACCTATATGATGGGAGGAGGCAGGTCGACCTGCAAGCGGCGGCCTGGCTGGAATCCGCAGGAATGCAAGCCGTTTCCGCCCCCTTATGCAACGTGCGAGGCCCTGATGAGCGACGAAGTCGAAACCCCAACCCCGCCGCGCCCGCTCACCGAAGCCGCCCGCCGCGCGCTGGCCGAGGCGGAGGCCCGCCGGACCGAAATCGACGCGGCGACGAAGCGCCCGCGCGAAATCCTCGGCCGCTCCGGTCCGGAGCCGATCCGCTATGGCGACTGGGAAAACAAGGGCATCGCCAGCGATTTCTGAGGGCGGGACGGGCGCACTCTCCTGTGCTAGCCTCCCTCCACACACAGCGGATCTGGAATGCCATGCCATTGTCAGTCAAGCTGGACCCGGATGCCGAGGCGCGCCTGAAGGCGCTGGCGGAATCACGTCATCTCAATCCGGACGTCATGCTGCAGGACGCAATCGTGGAATATCTCGATCGCGAGGAAGCACGCCTGGCCTTCAGGACAGAAGCGTTGGCGTCGCTCTCCGCTTTCCGCGAGGACGGGCTGCACGTAACTCTGGAAGAGACTGAGGCTTGGCTCGATAGCTGGGGCACGGATGCGGAAACGCCTCCGCCGGTTTGCCACAAATAATCCTGACAGCGGGTGCGCTTGCCGGCATCGAGCGCTGCCGTAAGCATCTTCTGGCGCGCGATCCTGATGCGGCTAAGCGCGCCGCATCAGTGATAAGGGACCATCTGCAGGTCCTATCGGGCGCGCCGATGGTAGGCAGGCCCTTTCCCGGCACGCCGGAACTGCGCGAGTTGGTAATTCCATTTGGCCGCGCCGGCTATGTCGCGCTCTATCACCACGACATTCCATCGGACCGTGTGCTGATCCTTGCCTTCCGGCATCAGCGAGAGGCCGGCTACTGAGCCGGCCTCTGCAATTTTCTACCGCTTGTTCTGGCGGTTGGCGACCAGGTCGTCGACGACGGTCGGATCGGCCAGCGTCGAGGTGTCGCCGAGATTGCCGAACTCGCCCTCGGCGATCTTGCGCAGGATGCGGCGCATGATCTTGCCCGAACGGGTCTTCGGCAGGCCGGGCGCGAACTGGATCAGGTCAGGCGAGGCGATCGGACCGATCTCCATCCGCACCCAGGCAACCAGTTCCTTGCGCAGCGCATCGGACGGCTCGACCGTCGCCATCAGCGTGACATAGGCATAGATGCCCTGGCCCTTGATGTCGTGCGGATAGCCGACGACGGCCGCTTCCGAGACATGCTCATGCGCCACCAGCGCGCTCTCGACCTCGGCCGTGCCCATGCGATGGCCGGAGACGTTCAGCACGTCGTCGACGCGGCCGGTGATCCAGTAATAGCCATCCGCATCGCGCCGGCAGCCGTCACCGGTGAAGTAGGCGTTCTTGTAGGTCGAGAAATAGGTCTGCACGAAGCGCTCGTGGTCGCCATAGACCGTGCGCATCTGGCCGGGCCAGGAATCGGTGATGATGAGGTTGCCCTCGGCAACGCCCTCGAGCACCTTGCCCTCGCCATCGACGATGGCCGGCTGCACGCCGAAGAAGGGCAGCGTCGCCGAGCCCGGCTTCTGGGCGATCGCACCCGGCAGCGGGGTGATCAGGATGCCGCCGGTCTCGGTCTGCCACCACGTATCGACGATCGGGCAGCGGTCGTCGCCGACGACGCGGTGATACCACTCCCACGCTTCCGGATTGATCGGCTCGCCGACCGAACCGAGCAGACGCAGCGAGGCGCGCGAGGTCTTCTTCACCGGCTCGTCGCCGGCCTGCATCAGCGCGCGGATCGCCGTCGGCGCGGTGTAGAAGATGTTGACCTTGTGCTTGTCGATCACTTCCCAGAAGCGGGAATTGGTCGGATAACTCGGCACGCCCTCGAACATCAGCGTCGTAGCGCCGTTCGAAAGCGGGCCATAGACGATGTAGGAATGGCCGGTGACCCAGCCGACATCGGCCGTGCACCAGTAGATGTCGCCATCCTGGTAGTCGAACACCTTGCTGTGCGTCAGCGAGGCATAGACGAGATAGCCGCCGGTGGTGTGCAGCACACCCTTCGGCTTGCCGGTCGAGCCCGACGTATAGAGAATGAACAGCGGGTCCTCGGCGTTCATCGCCTCTGGTTCGCAATGCTGCGACACGGTCTTGGCCAGATCGCCATAGAACACGTCGCGGCCGTTCTGCATGGCCACGTCGGCGAAGGTGCGCTGCACGACAAGCGTCTTCACGTCATCGCCGAGCTTGGCGAGCGCCGCGTCGACATTGGCCTTCAGCGGGATCTTCTTGCCGGCGCGCAGGCCCTCATCCGCCGTGATCACCAGCTTCGAGCCGCAATCCTGGATGCGGCCGGCGAGGCTATCGGGCGAGAAGCCGCCGAACACGACCGAATGCACGGCGCCGATGCGCGTGCAGGCGAGCATGGCGAAGGCCGTTTCCGGGATCATCGGCATGTAGATGGTGATGCGATCGCCCTTCTTGGCGCCCATCTCCTTCAGCACATTGGCGAAGACCTGGACCTGGTCGGAAAGCTCGCGATAGGTGATCGAGCGGCTCTCCGAGGGATTGTCCCCCTCCCAGAGGATCGCGACCTGATCGGCGCGCTTCGCCAGGTGCCGGTCGACGCAATTCGCCGAGACGTTGAGCGAACCGTCCTCGAACCACTTGATCGAGACATTGTCCGGCGCGAACGAGGTGTTCTTCACCTTGGTGAATGGCTGGATCCAGTCGATTCGCTTGGCCTGCTCGGCCCAGAAACCATCCGGATCCTCGACCGAGCGCTGATACATGGCGCGATAGGTCGGCTCGTCGATCTGTGCTCGCTTCGCCCAATCGTCCGAGACCGGATAGATCTTGTCGTGCATCTTGATTCCTCCCTGGCAGCTCCGCTTTCGGCGAAGCACACCTTAATGCCGGCGGCATTATGCGAATCCCGGCTCTCCCGGCAAGACAGTCTGGAAACCTTCGCAGTTGTCGAAGCCCAGTATCCGCACCCGCTTCACCGCGGCGTCCTCGAGCGCGGGATGAACCGGGACGTCGTATCGGGCAAGATCGCGCACGCGGGCGAGCGGACGATAGGTCCGATCCGGGTCTCCGGCGATCACCGTGACGCCGCGGATGGCGAGCGCCCCGAGCCAGGGCAGCAGCCGCGCCGCGAAGCCCGGGTCATAGAAGACGTCGCCGGCCAGCAGCACATCGAAATCCCCACCCGCGCTGCCGATGATGTCAGCCTGGCGTACGCTGATATCGGCGCCGTTTGCTGCGGCGTTCAGGGAAATTGCTGCAACGGCGAAGGTATCGATGTCGATCGCCTCGACATGAGCGGCACCCGCCTTCGCGGCGGCGATAGCCACCAGACCGGAACCGGAGGCAAAATCGAGCACGCGCCTCCCTTTGACCACGTCCGAATGATCCAGGACATAGCGCGCCAGCCCCTGTCCGCCGGCCCAGGCAAAGGCCCAGAAGGGAGGCGGCATGTCGGCGCGGTCCAGCGCCGCTTCGGTCAGATGCCAAAGCGCGGTGGCTTCATCTGCTTGATAAAGCTGGATTTCCGGAACGAAGGCGACCGGCGCCAGCCGGGTCTGGTCGACGATGAAGCGCGCGGGATCGTCGATCAATCGCCCGCTCAGATCGAGGCGGGGTCGAGCCCGCCCAGTTCGCAGATCAGCTTCCATTCGGCTTCCGTCACCGGCTGCACCGAAAGTCGCGAATTGCCGACCAGCGCCATGCCCTCCAGCCGTGGCTCGGCCTTGGCCGTCTCCAGCGAATAAGGCTTGGGGATCGGACGGATGGCGCGCAGGTCGACGCATTCCCAGCGGCCGCTGTCATCGGTCGAATCCGGATGGGCCAGCTTCGCCACCTCGACGATCCCGACGATCTCCTTGCCGATATTGGAATGGTAGAAGAAGCCGCGATCGCCAAGCTGCATGGCGCGCATGTTGTTGCGCGCCTGATAGTTGCGGACCCCGTCCCATTCCTGGCCTGCCGCGCCCTTCTTCACGAGATCATCGAAGGAAAACACGTCGGGTTCGGACTTGAAGAGCCAATAGGCCATGGGACGCTCCGGTAGAGATCGAGAAGGAAGTCGGGTCGGCCGATCAGGCCGGCTTGCCGACGGCCCAGCGCCAGGGACGCACGACCGTTTCCTTGAACAGGCCGGCCTTGGCATAGGGGTCGGTTGCGAAGACGGCGCGGGCGGCGGCCTCGTCCTCGGCCTCGAGGATCAGCAGCGAGCCGACCATGTCGCCCTTGTCGTCGAGGAACGGGCCGGCGATCGCCATGCCGGTTTCCTTCAGCCACTCGATGTGAGCGGGGCGGTTCTCGAGACGAACCGGCAGGCCGTCCTCGCGATCGGTCAGAATGGCAACGAAATGCATGAAAACCTCCAAGAATTGCGGCGGCACGGTAGGCGGCCCGCTCGCTCAGGTAAAGACCTCCGGGCCGACGGCCCAAGGGATCAATCGGCCTCGCGCTTCAGGGGACGCAGCATCAGCGCTTCCGCCGCCGCGTCGATCGAGAGCGCGCCGTCGAGGATGGCGGCGACCGCCTCGGTGATCGGCATCGGCACGCCGAGCCGACGGGCGAGATCGCGCGCCACCGGCGCCGTCGCGGCGCCCTCGGCAAGCGCCGGCGGCAGGGTCGCGCCGCTGCCCAGTGCATGGCCATAGGCGAAATTGCGCGATTGCACCGAGGAACAGGTGAGCACGAGATCGCCGAGGCCGGACAGGCCCATCAGCGTTTCCGGCAGCGCGCCCTGCGCCTCGCCCAGGCGGCGCAGTTCGGCGAAGCCGCGCGCGATCACGGCCGCACTCGCGCTGGCGCCGAATTCGCGGCCGGCGACGATGCCGGCGGCGATCGCCAGCACGTTCTTGAACGCGCCGCCGATCTCAACGCCCAGCATGTCGGTCTCGGCATAGGGGCGGAAGCTGGCGGAGCCGAGCGCATGGCAGAGCGCCATGGCGAGCCGCAGATCCATCGCGGCGATGGTGACGGCGGTCGGCAGGCCGCGCGCGACATCGACGGCGAAGCTCGGCCCCGACAGCACGGCGGGCGCTGCGGGCGGCAATGCCTCGGCCAGCACCTCGGTCATCCGCTTGGCCGTGCCGCGTTCCAGGCCCTTGGCGCAAAGCACGACCGGCGTGTCCTCGGCGATCGCCTCCAGATGGGCCGCCACCTCCCGCACCGTCTGCGCGGGCGTCGCAAGCAGGATCGCATCGGCCGCCAGGACATCGCCGATCTGGTCGGTGATCCGCAGCGAGGCCGGCAGCTTTACGCCCGGCAGGTGGGCGACATTCTCGCGCGACGCCGCCATGTCGGCCACGTTGCGACCCCAGAGGGTTACCGTGCGGCCGGCGCGGTGGGCGGCGAGCGCCAGCGCAGTGCCCCAGGCTCCGGCGCCGACGACGGCGATATGGTCGATCGTCATGGGGCCATCTCCAGCGCGGGCAACTGATCCAGGAACGAATCGAGCTCGCCGAACAGCGCATCGTTCAGCGGCAGGTCGAGCCAGTAGAGCGCAAAGCGGATCGGCGGGCCGCCGGCATCCGGGTGCATTTCCATCTGTTCCCAGCTCTCGGCGAACTCGCCTTCGAGCGGCAGGTGGAAGTACCAGCGCCGATGCTGCCGCGCCGGTCCGCCGGGCGGAGCATAATGATAGTCGCGCTCGCCGAGCAGGGTCAGCACATCCGGCGCGACCAGCCCGGTCTCTTCCAGAAATTCCCGCCGCGCCGCCTGTTCGGGCGTTTCGCCGGGTTCCATCGTCCCGCCGGGAACCTGGATGCCATATTCCGGAAAGTCCGGCTCGCGGAAGACCAGCAGCCTGCCGCGCCAGGTCGCGTAGAGGACGACCTTGCTCTTGCGGATGATGCTCACGCCTTGGCTCCCTTGTGGCCGGAGCCGAGCATCGGTGCCGCCAGTTGGTCGAGCGGCCAGCGCGGACGCGCAGGAGCCGCCAGATCGTCGAGCAGGCCAAGCGCCAGCCTCTCCGCGCCGGCCCAGGCGATCATCGCGCCATTGTCGGTGCAGAGCACCAGCGGCGGCGCCACGAGGCGGAACCCGCGGGCCGAAAGCTCGGCATCGAGCCCGGCCCGGAGCGCCTTGTTGGCGGCGACGCCACCGGCCACCACCAGCGTCGGCTCGGCAAGATCCGGGAACTCGGAGCGGAACCGATCGAGCGCATGGCCGATGCGATCGCGCACCACCAGCGTCACCGTGCGCTGGAAGGCGGCGCAGAGGTCGTCGACGTCGCTCTCCGACAGCGGCGCGATCGCCTCCGCCTCGATGCGCAGCGCGGTCTTCAGGCCGGAGAAGGAGAAATCGGCGCCGGGCCGGCCGAACATCGGCCGCGGCAGCGCGAAGCGATCGGGATTGCCGCGCGCGGCGGCCCGCTCGACCGCCGGTCCGCCCGGATAGGGCAGGCCGAGCAGCTTGGCCGTCTTGTCGAAGGCTTCGCCCAGCGCGTCGTCGATGGTCGTGCCCCAGCGCTCATACTGGCCGACGCCGCGCACCAGCAGGATCTGCGTATGGCCGCCCGAAACCAGCAGCAGCAGATAGGGGAAGGCGATGCCATCGGTCAGCCGCGCCGTCAGCGCATGACCTTCGAGATGATTGACCGCCACCAGCGGCTTGCCGGACGCCAGCGCCAGCGCCTTGGCCGTCGTCAGGCCGACGATCACGCCGCCGATCAGGCCGGGACCGGCGGTGGCCGCGATCGCATCGAGATCGGCGAAACCGACGCCCGCCTCGTCCATCGCCGCCTGCACGACGTGGTCCAGCGCCTCGACATGGGCGCGCGCGGCGATCTCGGGCACCACGCCGCCAAAGGCGGCATGGTCGTCGAACTGCGAGAGGATGACGTTGGAGAGGATTTCGCCATGCCCGTTCGCGTCGCGCGAAACGACGGAGGCCGCCGTTTCATCGCAACTCGTCTCAATACCCAGAACCAGGACGGACAAACTCACACCGGGGCCTTTCGCCGCGTATCGGGCGGCTTGCTTGCAGATGGGCGCGTCGTGACTAGACTGGCGCCGAATTTTGCCCTCATGGGGCATGTTGAGACAGGCCCTAACATCCGGACCCGACCCCGTGCAATCCGAAGCTTCTACGCCCCTCCTCCGCATCGGTACGCGCGGCAGCCCGCTGGCGCTTGCCCAGGCGCATGAGACGCGGGCCAGGCTCGCCATCGCCCACGGCCTCGACGAAGCTTCGATGGAGATCGTCGTCATCAAGACCTCGGGCGACCGGATCCAGGATCGCTCGCTTTCGGAAGCCGGCGGCAAGGGCCTTTTCACCAAGGAACTCGAGGAAGCGCTGTTCGCCGGCACGATCGACATCGCCGTGCATTCGTCCAAGGACGTGCCGACCTTCCTGCCGGAAGGGCTGACGCTGATCGCCTATCTGCCGCGCGAGGACGTGCGCGATGCCTTCCTGTCGCCGGTGGCAGCCTCGGTCCGCGACCTGCCGGAGGGAGCGGTACTGGGCACCTCGTCGCTGCGCCGCCGCGCCATGGCGCTGCGCCTGCGGCCCGATCTCGTCGTCGTCGAATTCCGCGGCAATGTGCAGACCCGTCTTTCCAAGCTCGAAAACGGTGTCGCCCATGGCACGCTGCTGGCGCTTGCCGGCCTGCGCCGGCTCGGCCGCGCCGACCTCGCCACCTCGATCATCGAGCTCGATGATTTCCTCCCCGCCGTCGGCCAGGGCGCCGTGGCGGTCGAAGGCCGCGAGGGCGATCTCCGCGTCCGCGAATTGCTCGCCGCCATCAACGATCCCGCCACCGAGATCGCGCTGCACGCCGAACGCGCTTTCCTGACCCGACTCGACGGCTCCTGCCGCACGCCGATCGGCGGCCTCGCGACGCTTTCCGGCGACGACCTGCTGTTTCGCGGCATCGTCCTCTCGCCCGATGGCCGACAATCCGAGGAAACGCGCATGACGGCGCCACTCGCCGACGCGGAACGGATCGGCACGGCGGCAGCGGACGAACTGATCGGCCGCGGCGGCAAGACCTTCTTCATGACGGGCTAAGCGATGCGGCTGCTCGTCACCCGGCCCGAGCCCGATGCGACGCGCACCGCCGAGCGGCTGCGGGCGCTGGGCCACGAGCCGGTGATGGCGCCGCTGCTCGAAACGGCCTTCCTGGATCCCCCTGCCCCGACCTTCCGCCCTTCTGCCATCCTTCTGACCAGCGGCAACGGCCTGCGCGGCATGCTGCGCTGGCCCGGCGCGGCCGACTGGCTCGACATCCCGGTTCTTGCCGTCGGCGACCGTACGGCCGAGGCGGCCCGCGCGGCCGGCTACACGCAGGTCCGCTCGGCCGAGGGCGACGGCGAGGCCCTGGCCACGCTCGCCATCGCCAGCCTCGATCCCAAGGCCGGAACGCTGCTCTATCCCGCCGCGGTGGATCGCGCCGGGCACTGGCCGGAGCGGCTGCTCGCCGCGGGCTTCACGATCGCGCTGGCCGAAGTCTACCGGATGGATCCGGTGGCGAACCTGCCCGATTCGGTGGTGGCGGATCTTCGCCAGGGCCGCCTCGACGGCGTGCTGCTCTATTCGCCGCGCACGGCGAAAACCTTCGCGCACCACGTCGCCGCGCTTGATCCACAGCCGCCGGTCGACCATCTGTCGATCTACACGCTGTCGCCGAACGTGGCGTCTTCCGTGACCTTTGGCAGGATTTTCACGGCCCCCGAACCGACCGACGACGCGCTGCTGGCGCTGATCCCCCAAAGCGTGGGAACATCCCCTTCAGGCGTCCGTTAACGCATGGGCCTATACTGGGTGTAGGCGACCGACGAGATCGAGGCGAGATGAGCGACGACGACACCTTCAAGCCGGCAGGCGAACCATCCGGATCCCGGCGCAAGCGCCCTCCCGTGACGATCGACCTCGCCGCCGAATCGAGCGGCGCGACGTCTCCGCCTTCGCCGGAGCAGACCGATCCCGTGTCGACGCCGGACCCGGTCGTCGAGCCGGCGCCGGACGCGCCCGTGCCGCCGCCTGCCTATGAACCCGAAGTCGGCACGCCCGAACCCGCCGCCCCGGCGGCACGCGAATCCGCCGCCGGACGCTTCGTGATCCCGGCAATCGCCGCCCTCGGTGGCGGCGTCATCGGTGGCCTGCTCGTCGCCCTGCTCTCCTCCTCGACCGGCACGGATCCAGTCAGCAGCGCCAGCCTCGATGCGCGTTTCGCGGCCGTCTCCGCCCGTCTCGACCGCGTCGAAGCAGCGACTAGCGAAGCGGCATCCAGGCCAGCCGCAGTCGGCATTGATCCGGCCCGGCTTGCCGGGCTGGAAAAGGAAATCGCCGAGCTGAAGTCGACCGCCAGTCAGCCGGCGGCCACAGCCACGGCGCCGAGCGTCGATCTCGGCCCGATCGAGAGCCGCCTTTCCGCGCTGGAAACCCGCCCGGCCCCCGTTGCGCCAGAGGCCGCCCCCGCGCCGCCGCCCGTCGACCTGACGCCGCTGCAATCGCGCCTCGACGCGCTGACGACGCGGCTCGACGCCGTGGAAGCCCATCCGCCGGCGGACCCGAAGACCGAAGCCGCCGCCCGCGTCATCGCGGTGACCGCTCTGCGCCAGGCGGCGACGGGCTCCGGCCCGTTCGCCAACGAACTCGCCGCGGCCTCGGCCCTCGGCACGGAAGAGACGGAAATCGCCGCGCTGCAGCCGCTGGCCGCGACCGGGGCGCCGTCCAAGGCCGACCTCATCGCCGCCTTCCCTGCTGTCGCCGATCAGATCCGCATCGCCGCCGCCAAGGTGGATCCCGGCGCCAGCCTGATCGATCGTCTGACGGCCTCGGCCGGTTCGCTGGTCAGCGTCAAGCCATCGGGACCGATGGCAGGCCCCTCAGCCACCGCCGTGGTATCGCGCATGGAAGCTGCGGTGAAGGACGGCAATCTGGCCGAAGCGCTGCGTGAAGGCGACGGTCTCGACGCCATTGCCCGCGCGCCGCTTGCCGATTGGGCGGCGAAGGCCGGCCAGCGCATTACCATCGATACCGCTCTTGCCGGCCTCAGCGCCGCCAAGTCTTCGAACTGACGGAGCGACGATGATCCGCATCCTGGTCTATGTCGCCATCGTCTTCGCGGTTGCCGCGGGGTTCGCGTGGCTTGCCGACCGACCCGGCGACATCGTGCTCACCTGGCAGGGCTTTGACTACAAGACCAGCCTGATGGTCGCTTCGGTCAGCCTGGCCGTCCTGTTCGTGGCGCTGGCGATCCTGATCTGGATCGTCGTCACGGTGTTTCGTGCGCCAAAACTGTTCGGCGGCTGGCTGTCGGGCCGCAAGCGCGATCGCGGCTACCGGGCGCTGTCGCGCGGCATGATCGCGATCGGCGCCGGCGACGTGAAGCGCGCCAAGCGCTTCGCGCTGGAATCGCGGAAGATCCTGAAGGATGAGCCGCTGACGCTTCTGCTGGCGGCGCAATCCGCGCAGCTGACCGGCGACGGCGCCGGTGCCCGCGCCGCTTTCGAGACCATGCTGAACGACCCGGAGACGCGGCTGCTCGGCCTGCGCGGGCTTTATGTCGAAGCGCAGCGCAGCGGCGAGCCGGAAGCGGCGCGCCACTATGCCGAGGAAGCCGCCAAGGCGTCGCCGAGCCTCGCCTGGGCGGGTAACGCCCTGTTCGAGGACCAGGCTGCCAAGGGCGAATGGTCGGCGGCCCTGTCGACGCTAGGCTCCAACCTGCACGCCAAGCTGATCGAGCGCGGCGCGGCGCATCGCCTGCGCGCCGTGCTCCTGACCGCGCGCGGCCTGCAGCTCGAATCTTCCGATCCGGAGGAGGCGCGCGCCGCCGCCCAGGAGGCCGTCAAGCTGGCTCCCGGCCTGGTTCCCGCCGCGACCCTCGCCGCCCGTCTGTTCGCACGACAGGGCGACGTCAAGCGCGCCGTCCGCGTCATCGAGACGAGCTGGAAATTCGAGCCGCATCCCGAGCTGGCCGAAGCCTATTCCAATGTCCGGCCCGGCGACGCCGCGCAGGACCGGCTGAAGCGGGCCGAAAAGCTTGCGTCGTTGCGTCCCGGCCATATCGAAAGCCATCTGGCGGTCGCGCGCGCCGCGATCGACGCCCGCGACTGGGCGCTCGCACGCCGCGAACTGGCGGCGATCCCCGACCAGGAGCGTACCGAGCGTTTCTGCCTGCTGATGGCGGAAATCGAGGAAGGCCCGGACGGCCATCGCGGTCATGTCCGCGAGTGGCTTTCCCGCGCCGTGCGCGCGCCGCGCGATGCGCAATGGACGGCCGACGGCTACGTCTTCCCGGCCTGGGCGCCGGTCTCGCCGATCTCCGGCAAGCTCGACGCCTTCGAATGGCGCATGCCGACCGTGGCCCTGGCCGCCGACCAGCGCCCGGCCATCGATCTCGCCATCGAGGACGAAACGCCGGAGCCAATCGTGATCGAGGCGCCGGTGACGATCGCCGCGCCGAAGCCTGAGCCGGTCAAGGCCGAGCCGGCTCCGACGCCGCCGCGTCCTGCTCCGGCGCCCGAGCCCGTGCGCCAGACTCCCCCCGCCTCCGCCTCTGCGGTGAAGAGTAGTGGTCCCGTCGCCCCGGCAGCCACTGTGATGGCGCCGATTCCTGACGATCCCGGCATTGAGGACGCCGACGCGGAACCGGCGGATCGGCTTCGTTTGCAGTGAGGCAGTGGAGAACGGCCGGGAAGGCTTGAAACCCGGATCGAATGTAGCTATGAACCCCGTGGATTTTACAGCAGCCCTTCGCGGCGCTGGTCAAATCCCTCGGGTAAGCCGCTTTAGCTCAGCTGGTAGAGCACATCATTCGTAATGATGGGGTCACAGGTTCGAATCCTGTAAGCGGCACCACTATCCTCCTGAAATTCACAGTGTCTACCATAGGATAGCGGGACTGGATCTGTGTGGATCCGCCCCTGCGGCCACCGTTTGCTGCCATGCTGCCGTTCCTACGCTGCACTGGTCGGATCGACGCCCTATCCCTACTTCCTCCTGCCGTGGAAGCCTGCCTCATATTGGAGCGGTCTTCGTCGCAGCAAGCAGTTGCGTCAGCTTCCACTCGGGGACTCCGGACCTGGCAGCGCCTTGGATCCACCGCGCGCCTGGCGCGAAAGCAGACAATCCGACACGGACAAAGGGAAGCACGATGCGACCGAGCTTGAGAGCCAAGGCTATCTCCGTCTGCGAAGACAAGATCGCTCGGAAGGGCGAAGGGGTTGGCCTGTCCTTCTATGCGTTCTTTACGAACAGGAACGATGACCCCGAGCTTCTCATGGAAGCTGCCGAATGGTGGATCAAAACCCACGCGCTGGATCATTTCGAGAAGGCAGTCAAAATTCGGCAGATGATCCAATCCGGGCAATAGGCCCGCGCATATGCGGTCCCAGACGCGGTCGCCGCGAAGTGGCGGTCAAACCGTAAAACGCGCCAGCCCTTGGCTTTTTGGGGCCATGGGGATACCGGCATCGACCAGCGATTTTCCTGCCACCGTCCCGGCCTCAAGCGGATTGGGGCTGGCGAAAGCTTTTCTCCTTCACCACGCGAGGGCAAAAGGCGTCGGGTTTATCGGGGACGATCTTGGTCAAGTGAGGCGCCAGCGGCACCTAAGGGACGTCGCTCAAATTTTACGAAATTTTTAGGTTAACCGACGCTTTCCATCTCGAACCGTTCCCTGACCCCCGCAAACCGGTAGATTGATCGGCATCCACTTTTTGCCATGAGACATTCCGGAATGCGCGCATGACTGTGCTTGCCATCACGAACAATTCGCATGCAGGCATTGCTTCCTCATTCTCGCCAAGCAGCGTCGCCGCAGCGCGCAGCCGGATGGTCGGCCCCGATATTCTGCGCTCCCTGGCCATCCTGCTGGTGATGCTCGTCCATCTGCCTCTGAATGCCACGCCGGGCATATTTGTGAACGTTCGGGAATATGGTTGGCTCGGCGTCGATATTTTCTTCGTGCTGAGCGGATACCTGATCGCAACGCAGCTCTTCAAGGAAGCGACGCGGACGGACACGGTCGATTTCAAATCCTTCTACCTGCGCCGTGCTTTCCGCATTTTCCCGGCCTTCTTCGTCGTCCTCGGCCTCTACATCCTCGTTCCGGTGCTTCGCGATAATCCGGCGATGCAGCCAGTCTGGAAATTCGCGACGTTCACGGTCAATCTCGGGTTCGATCCGAGGGACGGCAACGCGTTTTCGCAGGCATGGACGCTTGCCGTCGAAGAGCAATTCTATCTCGTCCTGCCTTTGCTGGTGCTGCTGTTGTACAAGCGCATCGGCACAGTATGGGTCCTTGGACTCGCGGGAACCTTGACCCTCGCCGGGATCCTGCTGCGTTACGCGATCTGGGATATGCAAGTCGGCACGCTCGTGGAAGCAGGCGAGTTCCGCGCTGCGTTCGCCACCTATCTTCGCGGCGTCTACTACCCAACCTATACGCGCCTGGATGGTCTGCTGTTCGGGGCGGTGCTCGCAGCGGCCCGCTTCTTCAAGCCCGAGCTCTGCAGGCAGTATCTCCCGCCGAAGGTCACGATACCGCTCGGCCTAATATTTCTGATCACGGCGCTGCTTTGCTTCATGGACCGCGGCCCCCTCGCCGGGCAGGGCATATTCCCGGTGTTTCAGGCACAGCTCGGCGCCGTATTGGGCTTCCCGCTGATCTCGGTTGGCATCGCGCTTTTGTTCTGCGCCATGCTCGATCTGGAACACGTTATCGCCCGCTGGCCAGTGCCGGGGGTCGCTCTCGTCGCAACGCTGTCCTACAGCCTCTATCTCACCCACAAGTCGGTCTTCCACGTCATGCGGCTGATCGTGGGAGAGGGCAATCTGCAGGGCAACGTCGGCTTTGTCGTCTATCTCATCGCAAGCTTGGCCGTCGCCGCTGTGCTCTGGTTCTGCGTGGAGCGGACATTCCTTCATCTTCGGGACCGGCTCCTCCCCTCATCGAGGTGAATATTCGGCGACTACCGTGATACCGCCATCATGCCCCACATCCCCTCTTCCGCAACGGAAAGCCTCCGCTTAATCTCCATCCGTCCTAAGGGGGAGGTTCGGGATGGCGGCTTTGTTTGCGGATCCGTTGCACGACCAGTTCGGGACGTGGCCGGTGGCCTATATCCCGTATGGCGGGGCGGATTTCGGGGAAATCGCGGCGGTCGCCGCCGAAGTCGGCAATGGCGACGACGATGCCTATCACGCGGCCTGGATCGCCGCGGCGGAACGGCTGGAAGCTGAGGCGGAGACCACCCTCGCAAGCGGCCATGAGAGCAGCGCACGTGAGCTCTATCTGCGCGCCAGCGTCTTCTATGCGACCTCGTATCACCCGCTCTTTGGCGCGCCGGTCGACCGGCGATTGCTCGATGCCTATCGCCGCCAGATCGCCGCCTTTAACCGGGGACTGGCGCTCGGTCCCCACCCGGTCCGGCCGCAGCGGATCCCGTTCGAATCGCAGGCGATGCCGGCCTATTTCATGCCGGCCGCAGGATACGAAACCGAGGTGAGGCCACTGATCATCCTCAACAATGGCTACGACTCGACCTCCATCGACATGTATTTCCTGTCCGCCGTCGCGGCGTCCCGGCGCGGTTATCACAGCCTGCTGTTCGAGGGGCCGGGCCAGGGCGAGATGCTCTATGAGCACGGCATTCCGCTTCGGCCGGATTGGGAAGCCGTGATCGGCGCGGTGGTGGATTTCGCCCTCGCGCATCCGCTGGTCGATCCCTCGCGCATTGCCCTCAGCGGGACCAGCCTGGGCGGTCACCTCGCGCCCCGCGCCGCTTCTGTCGAGCGACGCATCGCGGCGCTGATCGCCGACCCCGGCACGTGGAGCATCGCGGACGGTTTCCGCCACGCCTTCGCTGCCATGTTCAAGCTTCCCCCGGAAGCCGTCGCTGATCTCGGCAAACTGGACGAGAGCGTGATGCAGCGCGCCGAGCAGGCGGTACGCGCCGACCGGTCCATGCACTGGAAGGTGATCCAGCGCGGCTATTGGGTACACGGCGTGGATAATCTGCGCGATTATCTCGCTTCCGCCGAGCTCTACGCGCTGGCGGGCCGGGCCGAGCAGATCCGCTGCCCCACGCTCATCACCCAGGCGGAAAACGACCCAGCCGCAGCAGATGCGGAAACCTTCTTCGCGGCGCTCCGCTGCCCCAAGACTTTTATGCGCTTCCAGGCGAACGAGGGCGCGGACGGTCACTGCGAGATGCGGAACCGGTCGCTGTTCAATCGCCGGGCCTTCGATTGGCTCGACGAGCAGTTCAACGTCGAAATGCGCTGACAAGCGGGCCGCCGATCTAGCCGGCCCATGTCGCGCCTTAGGGACGGGCCTCGCCATAGAGCGGGCCGCGCAGCCGGTCCTTGCCGTCGCCCTGGAAATAATAGGGATGGCGCCGCGCATCGGGCTGGCCTTCCAGGATCGGCAGCTGCGGCTCCATCTTCTGGCAGCCGATATCCATCAGCCTGAACTCGCCGAGCCGGCACGCCTCCGGGCGCTCGGTAAGCTGGATGTGGGTGGCGCTGGAGAGCGGCGCCGCAAAGGCAGGCGGGGTACCCGACACCGCCAGGGCTGCCAGTAGCGCCAGGCTCGCGGGTGAGAAAGCTTTGATCGACGGCACGTCATCCTCCCATGGCATCCAATTGCCATGACGAGAACGGGAGCCGACGCCAAAGGGTTGCGAGGCCCGGACCGCATTCGCGGGTGGGAGGCAACGATCTGCTGCATCCAGCCGTTGGTTACGGGGAAGAGGAGTGCCGAAATGACCGCCGAAAAGCCGAACCTTGCCGACAGCAATGAGCCCGAGGGCCATGCGCAGCTTCAATCGCACGTCCAGGGCCAGCCTCCTGTCTATGGCGAGCCCAAGGGACCGACACCGGGTTCCCTGTTGCAGCGTCCCCTGCCGGGAAATACGCCGGACCGCGACCGGGACGGCTTTGTCGGGGGCCGCGATGTCCGCAGCCGTGGCGACGAGGTCGGCAACGGCCCGGAAGAGTGGGAGCATGCCGCGCGCGACCTGCCCGGCGAAGAGCGCAACACCAAGCCGGCGAGCGAAGACGACACAGCCGCCAACGACTGACGGTGGCTGACGAACTGGCCGTCCACACAGGCGGGGCGTCTTTTCCCGACCGCCGTTAGGGAGGTCGCGCGCAAACAACGTGTTCGAGCGGATGGCTCCGACGCCGCTTCGACAATTAGCTTGCCTAGCAAACCTCCGCGATCTGCGGCGCCAACAGCGCGAGACTGCCCCTTCGATGAAGATCGCGACTTTCAACATCAATGGTGTCAATGGACGATTGCCGGTGCTTCTTCGCTGGCTCGAAAAAGCGTCGCCCGACGTCGCCTGCCTGCAGGAGCTGAAGGCGCCGGACGAACGGTTTCCACGGCGCGAGATCGAGAAGGCGGGCTATGGCGCGATCTGGCAGGGCCAGAAGAGCTGGAACGGCGTCGCGATCCTCGCCAAGGGCCGCGATCCCCTGGTGACGCGACGCGGGCTTCCCGGCGATGTCGACGATGCCCAGTCCCGATATCTCGAGGCGGCTATCGAGGGCATTCTGGTCGGATGCCTCTATCTGCCAAACGGCAATCCCGCCCCCGGGCCGAAGTTCGACTACAAGCTGCGCTGGATCCAGCGCCTGACGACCTATGCGGAAGAACTGCTCGAACTCGATATCCCGGTCGTGCTCGCCGGCGATTACAACATCATTCCGACTGATCTCGACGTGTACAAGCCGGAGCGCTGGCGCAGGGATGCGCTGTTTCGCCCAGAGGTGAGAGAGGCCTTCAAGGCCCTGACGGAGGAAGGCTGGGTCGACGCGTTGCGGACGCTCCATCCCGATGAACGGCTCTACACCTTCTGGGACTATTTCCGTAACGCCTGGGGCCGGGACGCGGGCCTGCGGCTGGACCACTTTCTGCTGTCCCCTTCGGTCGCCCATCGCCTCAGCGCCGCGGGCGTGGATAAGCCCGTTCGCGGCTGGGACAAGACGAGCGACCACGCACCGGCATGGATCGAACTGGCGGATGCCGAGGGTTAGATCGCGCTAGTCAGTGGTGAGTCCAGCGCAGCATCGTGACGTCATAGCCAAGCGACCGGGCGCGGCTTTCCAGCTTCTTGCGAACTGGCTCGGACGGTGTCGGCGAACGGGTCAATATCCAGAGATAGCGGCCGGAGGGTTCGCCGACGATAGACCACGCATAATCCGGCGCGTGATCCAAGATCCAGTAGTCGCCGAGGAACGGTCCGAAGAACGAGACCCGCAGCTTCGCGTTGCCGCTTCCCGGCACTATCTTGGCGCGGCCCACTGCGACCCGCTCCCTGCCGTCGACGCCACCGGCGTTGCAGGTGTTGAGCACCTTTACCAGGCCGTCCGGCCGAAGGCTGTATTCCGCAGTCACCGCTTCGCAGCCCCGCTCGAAGCCGTTCTCATATCGGCCGAGCTCGAACCAGCGGCCGAGATAGCGCTCGACGTCCACGCTCTTGGCCGGTTGTGGCACGGCGGCATTGCCGACCGGGCCGGCAGGGCTGCAAGCGGCCAACAGGCAGGCGGCGAGAAGGGGCAGGATGATTCTTGAGGTCATGCGGTCCAAGTCGGAAAGCGCCCTCCGGTTCCCTCGGGAGACGGGCGGCGAGGCATGGAGGTTCAGACCTGACGGTGCGACACAAGCGTTGTGGCTCGATGCGGGCGTTTCCGCTAATTTGTCGCCATACAGCGGGGGCTGTGCGGCAAGGCAGGAAGCGGCCGAGACATGAGCAAGAAGCGGATTCTGTGGATCGGCGCCGCCGTGTTGGCCGTGCCGGTGGTGCTCGGCATCTAT
Source organism: Kaistia defluvii (assembly GCF_040548815.1). Lineage (NCBI taxonomy): Bacteria > Pseudomonadati > Pseudomonadota > Alphaproteobacteria > Hyphomicrobiales > Kaistiaceae > Kaistia > Kaistia defluvii. The sequence goes on from NZ_JBEPSM010000004.1 coordinate 466,177, forward strand.
ATCGCGACGCTCCTTCTGACGGGCAATTTCCACACAGTCATCGCCGGCGAACTCTATCGCTCGGCCCAGCCGACCCCGACCCAGCTCGAGCGCTATGCCCGCAACTTCGGCATCAAGACGGTGATCAACCTGCGCGGCGCCAATGAATCGGCGAGCTGGTATCGCGCGGAGATCGACGAATCGAACCGGCTCGGCCTGGCGCATGCGGACTTCCGCATGTCCTCGCGCGCGGAGTTGACGGAGGGCGAGGCCGCGGCGCTGATCGACCTTTTCAAGACCGCGCAAAAGCCGATCCTGATTCACTGCACCGATGGCAGCGACCGGACCAGCCTGGCCTCCGCCCTTTACATCGCCGCCGTCGCCCGGTTGGGCGAGGAGGCGGCCGAAGAGCAGATTTCGATCCGCTACGGGCATATCGCCTTGCCGTTCAGCCCGACCTGGCCGATGGACATGACCTTCGAGGCGCTGGAACCCTGGCTCGGATTTCACGATTCATGAAGACCCCCGCCGTGCCATTGCCTGACCGCAAGATCTGGCGCCGCCGAGCCGGGCTGATCCTCGCGATCGGCCTGTTGCAGCTTCCCTCGCACGCCTTGGCCGACGCCTGGCCGCCGCTCACCCCGCCCTCGCTCGACGGCAAGCCCTCCGCCCCCACGCCGGCAGAAGGACTTCTGCCGCCGCGAAAGCCGGAAGCGGAACCTTCGGACGCGGACCCGCATTACGCCAGAATATGCGACGCCTTCGGCGAGGGATTCACCTATTCGCCGGGCACCGGTGCCTGCATCAAGATCGGCGGCTATGTGAAGTTCGGCACCAGTTTTGGGGGGCGGAACTAGCCGCGCGGCCCGATCTCGATGGAAGGCTGGTCATTCGACAGCGAATGATCGACAAAGCAGCCGCGAAAGCAATTTCCTCCGGCAAGCGATTCGCCCTCGCCGCCGTCGTTACGATCGACAAGACACAGGCATAGCAGATGGCCACCGCGAACCCTCCTTCCCCGTTGCTGACCAGCGCCTCGCCCCCTCCGGCGATCGAGCAGGCCATCGACGAGGCAGAACCGGGCCGTGGCCGACTGGCGGACGCACCGGCGGATATTCCTGCGCGCGGATGGAAGGACATCCTGTGGCGCGTCTGGGAAAGCTCGCTCGAGGATCGCGTCCTGACGGTTGCCGGCAGCATGGCCTTTTTCTGCCTGCTGGCGATCTTTCCAGGCCTTTCCGCGCTGGTGACGCTCTACGGCCTGGTGGCGGATAATTCGACCATTAACAGCCATCTCTCTGGCCTCGCCTTCGTGCTCCCAGCCGGCGCCTTCGAGCTGATCTCCGATCAGATCACGCTCGCGATCCGCGCCTCCAGCGGTGCCCTCAGCTTCAGCTTCGCCCTCTCCTTCCTGTTCTCGATCTGGAGCGCGAATGCCGGCATCAAGGCGACGATCGACGGTCTCAACGTCGCCTATGGCGAACGCGAGCGGCGCAGCGTCATCGCGCTCAACGTCGAATCGCTGATCTTCACCCTGCTGGCGATCGCCGCCGGCATCGGCGCCATCGCCTTCATCATCGCCGTGCCGATCGCGCTGCGCTTCCTCGACATCGGGCGATCTTCCGAAGTCTGGATCAACATCCTGCGCTGGCCCATTCTCGGCTTCTTCGTCTGGGCGGCGCTGGCGATACTGTATCGCTTCGGGCCTTGCCGCGAACAGCCGAAATGGCGCTGGGTCACGTGGGGCAGCACGGTTGCCGCGGGCCTTTGGATCCTGACCTCGATCAGCTTCTCCTGGTACGTCTCGAGCTTCGGCAGCTATGACCGGGCCTATGGCGCCCTTGGCGCGATTATCGGCTTCATGACGTGGATCTGGCTTTCGGCGACGGTCATCCTGCTCGGCGCCGAGTTAAACGCCGAAATGGAGCACCAGACCGCGCGCGATTCGACGGTGGGCCGGCCTAAGCCGCTGGGCAAGCGCGGCGCCGTGATGGCCGATTCGATCGGCAAGGCGCAGGACTGACAGAGCCGTTTCTGCCGGACGGGGGCCGATATTTGCGGCGCCATGCAACCAGCGCCCGATGGGCGCATTGCACGAGATCGGGGAGGACGGCGAAAGGCGAAGCGGGTTTGAGCTGACACCGGGCCTTCACGGTGATGTCGGCTGGATTCATGCCAGCGACGGCTCCAAATTTCGCAAAGCGAGTTCCGCCGATGGCAGATCCCCTGAGAATCGAGATCCCGACGACGGAAACCGTTCCGCTCGAGCCGCCGCAGCTGGCGGGCGAAGACGGGCCCCTGCCTGCGGACCCGAAGCTGGTGATCCAGGCGTGTCTTCTGGTTCTGGCGGTCCTGACGGTCTGCTACTTCGCTTCCGACATCATCCTGCCGATCGTTCTGGCCATCGTGCTCAAGCTTCTGTTCCAGCCGGCGATGCGGCTTCTGGAACGGCTGCGTGTGCCGAGAACGCTTGCGGCCCTGCTCGTGATCTTCACCGTCTTCGGCGCGATTGTCGGCGTGGGCGCGGCCTTGTCCGGCCCGGCGACGGCCTGGGGCGAAAAGCTGCCCGGTGGCGTGGATCGACTGGAGGAACGGCTCAAGTTCCTGAGCCAGCCGATCGGCGCGCTGCAGAAATTCCTGCATCAGTTTGATGGGGTTGCGACGGGCGTGGGCGGCGCGCCGGGTCCGACGCTCGCCGAAACGCTGATGAAGGGGACGCAGCATTTTGCCAGCGGCTTCTTCGAGACGATCCTGATCCTGTTTTTCCTACTGGTCTCGGGCGACACCTTCCTGCGCCGGATGGTGGAGATCGTGCCGAGCTTCAGCGACAAGCGGCGGGTCGTCGACCTGTCGCAGCAGATCGAGGAAAATGTCTCGGCCTATCTCGTGACCATCACCCTGATGAACGCGGCGGTCGGCGTCGCGACGGGGCTTGCGATGTGGGCCTGCGGCCTCGGGGACCCCATTTTGTGGGGCACGGTCGCCTTCCTGCTCAACTATGTGCCGATCATGGGGCCCTTTGCCGGCGTCGGCATCTTTCTTTTCGCGGGCCTGCTCACCATCGACCCGCTCGTGCAAGCCCTGCTGCCGGCCGGCCTTTATCTGCTGATCCACCTCGTCGAGGGCGAGGCGATCACGCCGATGCTGCTGGCCCGGCGATTCACGCTCAACCCCGTCCTGGTGATCATCTCGCTGATCTTCTGGTTCTGGATGTGGGGCGTGCCGGGCGCCGTCCTCGCCGTGCCCATGCTCGCCATGATCAAGATCATCTGCGACGGCGTGCGGCCGCTCAATGCCGTCGGGCATTTCCTCGAGGGCTAGCGGGGCCGTTCCCAAAAATAGGGACAAAGAAAAGCCGGCGCCTTTTCAGGGCGCCGGCCAACAGCATTCAAGCCTGTGGCGGATGATGCCGGCTTACTTGCACTGTGCGTTGATCGTGCCGGCAACGGCGACGCCGCTGCTCATGCCCGGGCTCGACAGCACCATGCGCACCGAGGAACCCTCGACCAGCGTGGCATAACCGGACGGCATTCCGACCTCGCCCTTGGTGCCGTTGGAGCGGGTATATTCCAGCACGACGTTAGCCTTGGCCGGAACGCCGGCGACGGAAACGCGCCAAACGCGGTCTTGGCCGCCCTCGGCGATCGTCTTGGCGCCCGCGCCCTTGATCTCCCAGCGAGACTGCTTGCAGGAGGCATCGCGCACCGGAGCCGGCGCGGCGGTCTTGGACTTGGCGAAGCTCTCGCCGGCGGAGAAGGCCGCGACGACCGAAACGGCGGCCAGAGCCAGCGGAAGTGCGAAGCGGTTCATACTGTGTCCTCGTCGAAATGATCGGCATAGCTACCAAGACGAGGCACGGCGCGGCAAGCCTGTGCCGCGCCGTGACGCTATTTTGCGTGGATGTGTGGCCCGCGGATCGCGCCCGGCCGCCTATTGCAGCGGCGGCGGCATCGCCTGCTCGCCACCCGCCTCGACAGCAACCGGGACAGGCGCGGGGGCGGGGGCGGGGGCGACCGACGCCGTCGGCGTCTGGTCGACGAATTCGACATCGACGCCGGGCTTGACCAGCTTCACCAGTTCCTGCGCGTCCCAATTGGTCAGGCGCAGGCAGCCATGGCTGTTGGTCTTGTCGATCTTGCTGGGCTCGGGCGAGCCGTGGATGCCATAGGTCGGCTTGTCGAGGCCGATCCACACGGTACCGACCGGATTGTTGGGGCCGGAGGCGAGCTTCAGCGGCTTGTCATTGTTGCCCTGCTGGAAATTGACCTTCGGGCGGTACCAGTATTCCGGATTCTCCGCGACCGCCTTGACGGCATGGATGCCGGACGGGGACGGCAGGTCGGCGCTGCCGATCGTGGCCGGATAAGCGACGACGACATCCCAGTTCTCGTTATAGCCGAGCAATTGCCGGGTGCTCGCATCCGCCACCAGATGCGCCACCTTGGCCTTTGCATTCGGCCCGACGTCGACCACCGTGATGATCGTGCCGGCCACGGTGAAATCGGCATCCGGATTGAGATTGCGCAGGAAGTTCTCGTCCATGTGGAACTTCTCGCCCAACAGTTCGACCGGATCGCGATAGGCGAGCTTCGGCAGGGCCGCCATCTCGGCATAGTCCTTCGGCATGACGGGCACGAAGGGACCGGCGACGTCCTTGTCGCTGATCGTGTAATCCATCAGCACCGGCCGGTCGGCCGCCACCTGCAGCAGGTCCCAGATCTCGGGACCGAGGCGGCCGTTCGGCGGCATGTTGTGCATGCTCTGCAGCGCCGAGATCGCCTTGTTGAGATTGCCACCCTGGCGGCCGTCGATAACGCCGGGCGAGACATGGACGCGGTCGAGCAGGACCTGGAGCTTCAGCACCTGCGGATCGGGCTTGTCGCTCTTGGCCGGAATGCCGGCCATCGGGGCTTCATTGGCCTGCGCGATGAAATCGGCCGAGAGCGGCGCCGTGGCCCGGCGGATCGGCGCGGAAGCGGCGGGTGCGGGCGCCGAGACAGGCGCGGCCGGCTCCACGTAACGCGGCGCTTCATCGGGTGCGTAGCCGGGCTCCCGGTAGGCCGGATCGCGATAGGCCGGTTCCGGGTAGGCCGGCTCGGAATAATACCGTTCCGGTTGGGCCTCTTCCGGATAGGGCTCGCGCCATTCCTGGGCATGAAGGGAGGCGCTGCCGAGCGCCAGCAGGGAGGGAACAAGCGCCACGCGAATCCAGGCGACGAACAAGGCAAACTCTCCAGCCGGCGAACGCGGCACAACGAACAAATATCACCCGCAATTTAGGCAGACACGGTTAACAATTCTTAACTGCGACGCGCTATTCCTCTGCGTCTTCCTTGGCTTGCACCCCCAACCCGCTATTCCACGACGGCCTACGCAGATGATGGACTATTCCCACAGGCAGAAGGCGCTCGCCTATGTCCTTGCCGGCATCGCCGGCTATGTCGACGCCATGGGCTTTCGCCATCTGGGCGGCGTGTTCGTGTCCTTCATGAGCGGCAACACCACCCGTCTCGGCGTCGACATCGCCATGGGCGACTGGGACAAGGCCGGCCAGGTCGCCAGCATCATCGTGCTGTTCGTCGCCGGTGCGGCGCTGGGCGCTTGGGTCGGCAAGGACGGCCGGCGCGACCGACGCGCCGCGATCCTGTGGACCGAGGCCGGCTTGCTGGCGCTCGCCGCCGTCTCGGACAATCTATCGCTGGCCATCATGGGCAATATCGCGATGGCGCTGGCCATGGGCGTTGAGAACGCGGTGTTCCAGCGCAATGGCAGCCCGGGCATCGGCCTGACCTATGTGACCGGCGCCCTGGTCAAGGTAGGCCACCGCATCGCCGCCGCCCTGGAGGGAGGCGACAAATGGGGCTGGGTCGCAAGCCTGCTGCTGTGGGCTTCGCTATGCCTGGGCGCGATTCTCGGCGCTGTCGTCTATGGCATGATCGGCCTCACCGGCCTGTGGGCGGCCTGCGCGATTGTTGCGGTCCTGGCAATCCTGTCGCGCTGAGTTCTCGCCCGACGCCAGCATTCCTGCCGTTTACGCCAGCGGGAGGCCGATTGCTGCACTGCAACAAGGATGTTCCCCGTCATGTTGCTCTGCATCCAGCGCAATGCTGGCATGACTTTTTTCGCAGTGCTCATCCTTCGAGACCCGGACTAAATTCCAATCATCAGAACGGCGACAGAGAAATCCGGCGCGGATCTGGGAAGTAGCGGTTGGTAGGGAAAGGGATCGGATGATGGCTATGAACCTCATGAACTCTTACAAGACCTGGCTCAAGTATCGCGAGACCCGCAGCGAATTGTCGCGCCTCGACAATCGCGAGCTCGCTGATCTGGGCATCAGCCGCCACGACATCAAGGCACTTGCCAAGCAGGCTGCCGGATACTGAGAATTTCACGGTTCGTCTGGGAACAAACCTCCTCCCTTGTTCCCTGCGATTAGGTGCCCACAAACCTCCTCCCTTGTGCGGCACCATCAACTAAAGCGCCCGTCGACCTCCTCCCCGACGGGCGCTTTTTTATGCATATTTTTCGCGGGCCGCTCGAACGAGCCGCGCCGCCGACGCCTCCCCCACGATCTTTCCGCCTGCCTCTTGAAACGGATGGCGACGCGCGCCCATTTTCCGGTTCCGCAACCCGCGTGCCGGAACGAGCCCGCGCAACCTCCGAGAACCATCATGGCGCTATCGATCTATGAGGCCTCCATTCCGGTCTTCATCCGGGCGTTCGGAAATCTCGAGGCCATTCTCGACAAGGCCGTAGCGCAGAGCGCCGCCGACGGCATCGACCCGCAAAGCCTGGTCGACGCACGGCTCGCCGCTGACATGCTGCCGCTCGCCGGCCAGATCCAGCGCGCCAGCGACACGGCCAAGGGCGCAGGCGCGCGGCTTTCGGGCCTCGACAATCCAAGTTTCGCCGATACGGAGACGAGCTTCGCCGAGCTGAAGGCCCGGATCCAGCGCACGGTGGAATTCCTGAAGGCGATCCCGCCGGAGGCGCTCGACGGCAGCGAGTCCAGGACGATCTCGATGCGGAACGGCGCCGTGCAGCTCGACGGCAAGGCCTTCCTGCTTCGCCACGCGCTGCCGAATTTCTTCTTCCACGTCACGACCGCCTACGACATCCTGCGCCACAAGGGCATCGCGGTCGGCAAGGCCGACTATCTCGGCAAGATCGACTAGCCCTCGACCGGTTTACCGGTCAGCGAACATTGTTGATCGAGTTTTTCACCGTGTCGTGCCGGGTCTTGAGCTTGCGATCCTGCACAGCCTTCCCGTCCAGCTCTTCGCGGCTCGGAACGCAGCGGTCGACCCGTCGGCATTCGCCCGCCGACGGATTGGCCGGCGGCGATGTTCCGGCCCGGGCGCCGAGCATGCCGGCGGCAATGATGAGCGGGATGGCGATGACAATTCCGATCGTACGGGGCATGGCAACCTCCTGACGGAAGAGGCCATTTTACGCCCTTTTCCTTACGGGACTGTGATGGTCATCACCCGTTCGGCGCCGCGTCACGCGCTTGTGCGCGTGCGCGAGACCGCGTCGCGCCAGCCCGCCAGCCGGGCCTCGCGGAGCTCGGCGGACATATCGGGCAGGAATGTCTGGTTGAGCCGCCAGCTCGCGGCAAAGCCCTCCTCGGCGGGCCAGACGCCGACCTGCCGGCCGGCAAGCCAGGCCGCCCCCAGCGCCGTCGTCTCGAGCACCACCGGCCGGTCGACCGGCGCGTCGAGGATGTCGGCGAGCCGCTGCATCGTCCAGTCGCTCGCGACCATGCCGCCATCGACGCGCAGGACAGTCTCGCCGGCGCGCGCCCAGTCGCGCCGCATCGCGTCGAGCAGGTCCCGGGTCTGGTAGCAGACCGATTCGAGCGCCGCGCGGACGAACTCGTTCGGTCCCGTGCCGCGCGTCAGCCCGAACAGAGCCCCCCGCGCCTCCGCATCCCACCAGGGTGCGCCGAGGCCGGTGAAGGCCGGCACCAGATAGACGTTCTGGTGCGGGTCCGCCTGCGCGGCCATCGGCCCCGCCTGGTCGGACCGGTCGAGCAGGCCCAATCCGTCCCGCAGCCACTGGATCGCCGCCCCAGCCACGAAGATCGAGCCCTCCAGCGCATAGGTCGTCTTGCCGTCGAGCCGGTAGGCGATGGTCGTCAGCAGCCGGTTCTTCGACAACACCAGATCCGAACCGGTATTGAGCAGCGCGAAGCATCCGGTGCCATAGGTCGATTTCATCATCCCGGGCTGGAAGCAGGCCTGGCCCAGCGTCGCCGCATGCTGGTCGCCGGCGATGCCGGCGATCCGGATCGCCGCGCCGACGATGGAGGGGTCGGTGACGCCGAAATCGGCCGCCGAATCCTTCACCTCCGGCAGGATCGCCCTGGGCACCCGCAGCAGGGCCAGCAAGTCGTCGTCCCATTCGCCGGTGCGGATGTTGAACAGCATCGTGCGCGAGGCATTGGTGGCGTCGGTCGCATGCACGCGGCCGCCCGTCAGCCGCCAGAGCAGGAAGCTGTCGACGGTGCCAAAGGCCAGCTCGCCCCGCTCGGCCCGCGCACGGGCGCCAGGCACCTGGTCGAGAATCCAGGCGATCTTGGTGCCGGAGAAATACGGATCGAGCAGCAGGCCGGTCTTTTCGGTCAGGCCGGGCTCGGCCCCCTCGGCCTTCAGGGCGTTGCAGCGATCGGCCGTGCGCCGATCCTGCCAGACGATGGCGTTGTGGATCGGCCTGCCCGTCTCGCGATCCCAGAGGATCGTCGTCTCGCGCTGGTTGGTAATGCCGATGGCGGCGATATCCGAAAGCGACACGCTGGCATGGGCCAGCGCGAAGCGCATCGTCTCGAGCACGGTGCGCCAGATATCCTCCGGATCATGCTCGACCCAGCCGGAGCGCGGAAAATGCTGCGGAAATTCCTGCTGGCCGACGCCGCGCACATGATAGCTGCCATCGAAGACGATGGCGCGCGTCGAGGTGGTGCCCTGGTCGATCGCCAGAATGAAGGGGCTCATGGGTCCTCCCGAACCGTCTTGTCGATCCGGGCCTGCATCATCCGGATTCCGTTGTGACGAAATCCTAGCGCCTCGCCGGAGCGGGCGCGAGATGCCGTGCGGCGGGGCGTCCCGTCGCACCGGGTTGATTTGATGTCCTTCTGCAACAGTTTGACCGGGAAAGCGGCATTCGCCGCGACACCGGGCAGAATGATGCGCGATTTCGTCCTGACGGGCGGTATGCTCGCCTGCGCCGAAGCCGGATAGTCGAGGCAATGACGGAAAGACCCCATGACACCAGTCCTAGTGCCAGCGATGGCGTGACGGACGAGATCGCGGAACTGGTCCTGCAATTCAAGGCTTTCGTTTCCGCGCTCTGGAACTCGTCCGGACGGCGCGATTTCGTGCTGCTGACCGTGGGCATCGTCACGGTCATCATCGCCACCGCCGGCATGCAGGTGGTGCTCAACGCCTGGAACAGCCCGTTCTACAACGCGATCGAGACGCGCAATTTCTCGTCCTTCCTCTATTACCTGATGGTGTTCTTCGGCATCGCCGGCGTGCTGCTGGTGCTGAACGTCGCGCAGACCTGGCTCGCGCAGATGATCACGCTGCAGTCGCGGCAATGGCTGACGCGCGACCTGATTGCCGAATGGCTGACCTCGCGCCGCCTGGTCATGCTCGGGGATGCCGGCGAGATCGGCGTCAATCCGGACCAGCGCGTGCATGAGGACGCCAAGCATCTGGCCGAACTCTCGGCCGGGCTCGGCATCGGGCTTTTCCAGTCGACGCTGCTGCTGTTCAGCTTCGTCGGCGTGCTCTGGGTGCTGTCGAGCGGCGTCGTGCTCCATCTCGGCGGATACAGCTTCACGATTCCCGGCTACATGGTCTGGTGCGCGCTGATCTTCGCCGCCACCGGCTCATGGGTGAGCTGGCGCATCGGCCGTCCCCTGATCGGCATCGGCGTCGAGCGCTATGCCCGCGAGGCGGACCTGCGCTTCGCCATGGTGCAGGTCAACGAAAATGCCAACGGCATCGTGCTCAATGCCGGCGAGCCGGACGAAAAACAGCGTCTCGACGACGAATTGGCCCGCGTCATCGACATCACCCGCCGCTTCGTCAATGCGCTCGCCCGCCTGACCTGGGTCACCGCCGGCTATGGCTGGATCGGCCTGGTCGCGCCGATCGTCATCGCCGCGCCGGCCTATTTCGGCGGAACGCTCTCCTTCGGTGAGCTGATGATGGTGGTCGGCGCCTTCAACCAGGTGCAGAACAGCCTGCGCTGGTTCGTCGATAATTTCAGCCTGATTGCCGATTGGCGCGCGACGCTCGCCCGCGTCATGAGCTTCCGCCAGGCTCTGGTCACCCTGGAACAGCCGCGCTCCAGTGGCGAGCGCATCGTCTATGACCACGAACCGCTCGGCAATCTGGAGCTCGAGAAGGTTGCGGTCGACTGGACCGGCGAGCGGGCGGCGCTCGACGAGGCCGACGTCACGATCGAACCGGGCGACCGGGTGCTGATCATCGATCGCACCGGCTCGGCCCATGGCGCGCTGTTCTCGGCGCTGGCGGGGCTCTGGCCCTGGGGCTCGGGCAAGATCAGCCTGCCGCCGCGCGCCAAGGTGATGTTCATGCCGGAGCGGCCCTATGTGCCCGACGGATCGCTGCGCGCCGCCCTCACCTATCCCTCCGCCGCTTCTGGCTTCAAGGACGAGGATTTGATCAAGGCGATGCAGCGGGTCGGACTGAGCCGCCTTACCGGATCGCTGGACCGCAAGGCGCGCTGGGCCAAGGAGATTTCCTATGATGACGAGGAACGGCTGACCTTCGCCCGCCTGTTGCTGCTGAAGCCGCAATGGATCTTCACCGAGCAGACCGTCGACGGGCTCGACGACGAACAGCGCGGCATCTTCACCTCGATCATCAACGAGGATCTCGCGAAATCGGCCGTGGTCACCGTATCCGGCCGGGCAACGACCAGCGATTTCTACACCCGCACCATCAACCTGGTGGATGCCCCCGTTGGCGTCGGCGCGAAGCGCCCCGTCACCGCCACGCCCGAACCCACCCTTCCCCCGACCCGAGCGACCCCGGATGAACAAGCCGCACAGCCCGAACCGAGCAACGCCCGGCAAGCCGATTAAATCCGCGGCAGCCCATGCCCCGGCCAGGGAGAGGCTGGACGACGACGCGCTGCTGGAGCGCGTCCAGCGCCAGAGCTTTCGCTATTTCTGGGAGTTCGGCCACCCGGTCAGCGGCCTGGCCCGTGACCGCACGCAGGGCAATGACGAGGTGATCACCCTCGGCGGCTCCGGGTTTGGCGTGATGGCGATCGTCATCGCCGTCGAGCGCGGCTGGATTTCGCGCGCCGAGGCCGTGGATCGGCTGCACAAGATGATCGGCTTCCTCGAGCAGGCCGACAGCTTCCACGGCGCCTATCCGCATTTCATGAACGGCACGACCGGTAAGGTGGTGCGCTACGCCCGCAAGGATGACGGCGCCGATCTGGTCGAGACCGCGTTCTGGATCCAGGGCCTGATCGCCGCGCAGGTGTATTTCGACCGTGCCGACGGCAAGGAGCCCTGGCTGCGCGGCCGGATCGAAGGCATGCGGCGGGCAGTCGAATGGAGCTGGTTCACCCGCGACGGCCGCGACGGTCTCTACTGGCACTGGAGCCCGAACCATGGCTGGGCGATGAACCACGAGATCCTCGGCTGGAACGAGTGCCTCATCCTGTTCGTGCTGGCCGCGGGTGCGGAACAATACGCCATCCCGCCGCTCGCCTATCACAATGGCTTCGCCCAGAGCCGGACCTTCCTCAACCGGCGGCCGCAATATGGCGTCGACCTGCCGCTCGGGCCGGATGGGGGCGGACCGCTTTTCTTCGCGCATTATTCGTTTCTCGGCCTCGACCCGCGCGGGCTGACCGATCGCTATGCCGACTACTGGGCGCAGAACCTCGCCCATACCCGTCTCAACTACGCCTATTGCGTCGCCAACCCCGGCGGATTCAAGGGTTATGGGCCAGACTGTTGGGGGCTGTCGGCAAGCGACAACCCGACCGGCTATTCCGCGCATGCGCCCGACAATGACCGGGGCGTCATCGCGCCGACGGCGGCGATCTCCAGCCTGCCCTATGCGCCCGACATCGCCATGCGGGCGCTACGCCACTTCCATGACGACATGGGCGACCGGCTCTGGGGCGAATACGGCTTCTTCGACGCCTTCAGCGAGAGTGCCGACTGGGTGGCGAAAACCCATCTCGCGATCGACCAGGGACCGCAGATCGTGATGATCGAGAATTATCGCAGCGGCCTGATCTGGAACCTGTTCATGCGTGATCCCGAGGTCCGCCGCGGCCTGCAGCGACTCGATTTCCAGAGCCCGCATTTGTTGGGAACGCCGGTCGCCTGAGGCGCACAATTTCAAGCAAGCCCCTCACCCAACCCTCTCCCGCAAGCGGGCGAGGGCATTACCGCCGAGGCAGTGTCGACGGCGAGGCTGGGGCGCGATCTGCCCCCTCTACCGCTTGCGGGAGAGGGTTGGGGTGAGGGTCTTCCTACCGCTCCTCAAACCAGCAACGGCTGGGCCATCAGGTCCTGGTGGCCGAAGACGCGACGGTAGCGGGCGATTTCCTCGGCCGGGCCGGTCGCCTTGTTGGCATTGTCGGAAAGCTTGACCGCCGGGCGACCATTGGCCGAGACCACCTTGCAGACCAGTGAGATCGCCTGCAGCCGGTCGTCCTTGCCGTCCGGGGCGCAGTGACGGAAATCATTGGTGACGTTGGTGCCCCAGCCGATCGAAAGATTGACCCGGTTGCGGAAATGGCGCGCCGCTTCCTCGATCGTGTCGATGTCCATGCCGTCCGACAGCACGATCAGCTTTTCACGCGGGTCGGAGCCATGCAGTTGCCACCAGGCGATGGCTTCCTCGGCGCCCTCGATCGGCGGCTTCGAGTCCGGCCGGAGGCCCTTCCAGTTCAAGATCCAGTCCGGCGCGTTGCGCAGGAACTGCGTCGTGCCATAGGTATCTGGCAGCATGACCAGCAGATTGCCGTCATACATCTCCTGCCAGTCGCGCAGCACGTCATAGGGCGCGTTGCGAAGCTGTTCGTCGGTTTCCGCCAGGGCGGCGTACACCATCGGCAGTTCGTGCGCGTTGGTGCCGATCGCCTCCAGGCCGGCGGCCATCGCCATCTTGACGTTGGACGTGCCGACAAAATTGTCGCCAAGCCCCTCCTGCAGCGCCTCGACGCACCATTTCTGCCAGAGATAGCCATGGCGGCGGCGTGTGCCGAAGTCGGATACCTTCAGCGGGCCTTCCTGGGCCAGGATGCGGAGACGCTCGATCTTGCCCCAGAGCTTGGCCTTAGCCTTGGCGTAGAGCACGTCGAGCTCGAAGCGGCTCATGCCCTTCATGGCGGCGCGGGCGCGCAGCTCGCTGACGATGGCCAGCGCCGGCACTTCCCAAAGCGTCGTCTCGCTCCAGAGCCCGTCGAAGCGCAATTCATACTGGCCGTCATCGGTCCGGCGAAGCTCATATTCCGGCAGCTGGAAGCCCTCGAGCCAATCGAGGAACTCCGGCTTGAAGATCTGCTTCACGCCATAGAAGGTATTGCCGGCGAGCCAGATCAGCTCGTTCTTCTGAAAGCGCAGGGTGCGCGCATGGTCGAGCTGGTCGCGCAGTTCCTGTTCGTCGATGACGTCGGCCAGCCGCACCGTCTTGGTCCGGTTGATCAGCCCGAACGTCGCCCGGACATCGCGCGATTTCTCGCGAATGAGCTGCAGCATCAGAAACTTGTAGAAGTCCGTATCGAGCAGCGTGCGGACGATGGGATCGATCCGGAAGCCGTGATTGTAGACGCGGGTAGCGATATCAAGCGACATACAGATGTCCATCGACAGAAGAGAAGCACGAACTCGACCCATCCCGATGGGCCACATAACCGTTCGCGCATTCACGAGGCGAAGCAGGGTCCTCGAAGCGGGAGGCGCAGTGAAGCAGCCCCGATGACAGGCTGCAAGCCGCGCCGGACCAATTCCGCGCCCGCCTTGCCAGTTTGCGCCGCTGCGCCCCTGTTTTGCGCGCGCTTTTTTCCACCTCGCCGGCTCAGGCGGCGATCGTGGCGAGCCGACAAGGCGATTGTTGCCGTCCCGCGTCGCCAAAACGGCGGAGCGCCCCGCTCCAGTATGGAATTTCTCTGATCTTTCCGCCATATATGCCCGACAAACTCAAGGCTCCGGACCGGGTCCGGAAGCGTGCTGATCGGAACGTCATGAACGCCCCCTTCGCCAAGATGAATGGCATCGGCAACCAGATCACCGTGCTCGACATGCGCGGTGCGGAAACACGCCTCGATGCCGCCTCGGCGCGCGCGATCGCGGCCGACCCGCGCACGGCCTTCGACCAGTTGATGGTGATCGAGCCGCCGAAGACGGCCGGCACCGACGCCTTCATGACAATCTTCAATACCGACGGCTCGCTGTCGGGCGCCTGCGGCAACGGCACGCGCTGCGTCGCCCTCGTGCTGATGCGCGAGAGCGGCCGCGAGACCTTCAAGCTCGAAACCTCGGCCGGCCTGCTCGACGTGGTGGCGAAGGATGCCGACACCATCACGGTCGACATGGGCGAGCCGCGCTTCGGCTGGGCCGAGATTCCGCTTGCCAAGCCGTTCGAGGACACGACAGCTATCGATCTGAGCTTCGGCCCGGTCGGCGCGCCGATCCTGTCGTGCCCGGCGGTCGCCAATATCGGCAATCCGCATGCGATCTACTGGGTCGAGGACGTCGCCGCGATCGATCTCGGGCGCATCGGCCCGATTCTCGAGCGCGACCCGATCTTCCCCGAGCGCGCCAATATCTCAATCGCCGAAGTGACATCCGACCATTCGATCACGCTGCGCGTGTGGGAGCGCGGGGCCGGTCTGACGCTCGCCTGCGGCTCCGCCGCCTGCGCAACGGCCGTCTCGGCTGCCCGCCTCGGCAAGACCGGCCGCGTCATCGATGTCCGCCTGCCGGGCGGCGTGCTCAACATCGAGTGGCGCGCCGACAACCATATTCTCATGACCGGCGCCGCCGAATTCGAGCATGAGGGTGTCATCACGCTCGGCGACGAAATCCGCATCGAGGTCGCGGCGGATACGGTCGCCCGCCGCGCATGACCATCGAGACCATCACCTTCGGCTGCCGGCTCAACACGCTCGAAACCGAGGTGATGCGGACGAGGGCAGCGGAAGCGGGCCTGACCGACGCGGTGATCATCAACACCTGCGCCGTCACGGCGGAAGCCGTTCGCCAGGCACGACAGACGATCCGCCGGACCCGCCGCGAACAGCCGGACCTCAAGATCGTCGTCTCTGGCTGCGCCGCGCAGACGGAAGCCGCCACCTTCGCCGCCATGCCGGAAGTCGATCTCGTCCTCGGCAATGAGGAAAAGCTCACCGCCGCCGCCTACCGGCCGCTCGGGCTCGCCATCGCCGAGCATGAACGGGTCAGGGTCGCCGACATCATGGATGTGCGCGAGACGGCGGGCCATCTCGTCGCCGGCATGGATGGCCATACCCGCACCTTCGTGCAGGTGCAGAATGGCTGCGATCATCGCTGCACCTTCTGCATCATTCCCTATGGCCGCGGTCCCTCGCGCTCGGTGCCGATGGGCGCCGTCGTCGAGCAGATCCGCCAGCTGGTCGAGATGGGCAATGCCGAGATCGTGCTGACGGGCGTCGACATGACGGCCTATGGCAGCGACCTGCCCGGCAAGCCGACGCTCGGCAAGCTGGTCGCCACCATATTGAAGCTGGTCCCCGACCTTCCCCGCCTTCGCCTTTCCTCGATCGACACGATCGAGGTCGACGACGCCTTGATGCGGGCGATCGGCGAGGACGAACGGCTGATGCCGCATTTCCATCTGTCGCTGCAGCATGGCGACGACATGATCTTGAAGCGCATGAAGCGCCGGCATGGCCGCGCCGACGCGATCCGTTTTTGCGAGGCCGTGCGTAAGCTCCGCCCCGATGTCGTCTTCGGCGCGGATATCATCGCCGGCTTCCCGACCGAGACCGAGGCGATGTTTGAAAACTCGCTCGCCCTGGTCGACGAATGCGGGCTGACGCATCTGCATGTCTTCCCGTTCTCGCCCCGCCCCGGCACGCCGGCCGCCCGGATGCCGCAGCTCGACCATCCGACCATCAAAGCCCGCGCCGCCAGATTGCGCGAGAAGGGCCAGGCAACGCTCGCCGCCCATCTCGACCGCGAGATCGGCGCCCGGCGCCGCGTGCTGATGGAAAAGGGCGGCGTCGGCCGCACGGAACATTTTACGCCGGTCACCATGCCGGACATCGCTGCCGGAACGCTTGTTTCGGCCCATATCACGGGACGGACGGCATCGGGCCTCCTTGCCACCCCACTCGCAGAGGCCGCCTGAACCATGGCAGAAGAAAAGAAGGGCCTGTTCCGCCGCTTTTTCGGCGGCGGCAAGCCGGCGGAGCCGGAACTGGCGCCAGAGCCCGAGATCGTCTCGCCCACGCCCGTCCGCGCCGTAGAACCGGATGCGGAAGCGATCGCCGCCGCTGCCGCGATCGAGCCGGCTCCCACCGAGATCCTCGAGGCGATCGAGGTCGAGACCGCCCGCGAGCCGGAGCCCAGCGAGCCCCAAGCCTTCGAGCCGCCGGCCGCGCCTGCTGTCGCGACGCCCGAGCCTGTCGCTGTCGCAGAACCGGCTCCGGCGCCTGCGCCGCGCGTCACCGGCTTTTTCAGCGCGCCGGCCGCACCGGCCCCTGCCCCGGAACCCGCGCCGAAGCAGAACTGGTTCCAGCGCCTGCGCGCGGGCCTGTCGCGTTCATCGAGCGCGCTCTCGGACGGCATCGTCTCCGTCTTCACCAAACGCAAGCTGGACAACGAGACCCTCGACGAATTCGAGGACGTCCTGATTCAGGCCGATCTTGGCCTGACCACCGCCGCCGCGATCACGGCGGCCCTGAAAAAGGGCCGCTTTGACAAGGAGATCGACGGTGACGAAGTGCGCACGGTCCTTGCCGACGAAGTGCGAAAGGTTCTTTTCCCGGTGGCGAAGCCCCTGGTGATCGATCCCGCCCGCAAGCCGCATGTCATCCTCGTCGTCGGCGTCAACGGCACCGGAAAGACGACGACCATCGGAAAGCTCTCCGCAAAACTGCGCGCCGAGGGTCGCTCGGTCATGCTCGCCGCCGGCGACACGTTTCGCGCCGCGGCGGTCGAGCAGCTGAAGATCTGGGCCCAGCGCACCGGCTCGGCCATCGTCGCCCGCGCCATCGGCGCCGACGCCTCGGGCCTCGCCTTCGATGCGCTTCGGGATGCGCAGGCCGCCGGTACCGACGTTCTCCTGATCGACACCGCAGGCCGGCTGCAGAACCGCACCGAACTGATGGCGGAACTCGAAAAGATCATCCGCGTGATCAAGAAGCAGGATCCGACAGCCCCGCACAGCGTTCTCCTGACGCTGGACGCGACGACCGGCCAGAACGCCCTTCAACAAGTCGAGATCTTTGGACGCGTCGCGGGCGTCACCGGCCTGGTCATGACCAAGCTGGACGGCACGGCGCGCGGCGGCATTCTCGTCGCCATCGCGGCAAAATACGGCCTGCCAATCCACTTTATCGGCGTCGGCGAGGGCGTTGACGACCTCGAACCATTCTCGGCTGACGAATTCGCGCGGGCGATCGCGGGTATCGCGGCGTGACCTGCGCCATAGATCAGCCGCGAATATCGCCCTATCTGAAGGCGTCCACCACCGAAAGCCGACCATGACCCTCGAAATCGAACGCGCCCCCAACGATCCCGCCCGCAAGGAGCTCAATCCGCTCCTGAAGCTGGCGCTCGAACTCGGACCACTCGGCGTGTTCTTCTTCGCCAATGCCCGGGCAGACATCTATTGGGCGACGGGACTGTTCATGGTTGCGACGCTGGCGGCGCTCGCCGTCTCCTACGCCATGACGCGAAAACTGCCGATCATGCCGCTGGTCACAGGCGTCGTCGTCGTGGTCTTCGGCGGGCTGACGCTGTGGCTGCATGACGACACCTTCATCAAGCTGAAGCCGACCATCGTCAACACGCTGTTCGGCCTCGTCCTGCTTGGCGGCCTCGCCTTCGGCCGCTCGCTGCTCGGTTATGTCTTCGATTCCGTCTTCAAACTGACGGATGAGGGCTGGCGCAAGCTGACCTTCCGCTGGGGCCTGTTCTTCCTGGCACTGGCGGTACTCAACATCGTCATCTGGAAGGGCGCCGACGCCTATCTCGCCGATCCCAAGGCGGCGACGGATCTCTGGGTGAACTTCAAGGTTTTCGGCATCATGCCGCTGACCTTCATCTTCACGCTGTTTCAGCTACCCCTGATCACCCGCACGACGATCCCTGAAGACAAGACCGAGACCCAGCCGGTGCGCTGAGAGCGTCCTTGGGACCTTGGGCCTGCTTCTCCTGATGGAAAGCGTCGCCTGGGGCGTTCTGCGTCTGAGGTTTCTGCGTGTACGTAAAGTGACGTGAGTCGACCTCCACAGATCTCGATCTATCTGCGCCTCTGCGAAGTTTGATGGAGCGCTGCGCCAACGGCGCCGCATGGCGCCCGCTCTGACAGAGCGTCCGGGCGCTGTCCTACGACGTAAGCGGGTTCCATTGGGGCGAGGCCGGTGTCGCTGGAACCTGCCTTGATCGCGAGAGAGACGGCCCGGCGTCCGTGCTGCGAGAGGCAAGGCGCGACAGCCGGGCTCCATGACAGACTGCCATTCCCTTCCCAACCCGCCGGACAGGCCAAGGCGGCGAGCATCGGACCCCGCCGGCATTGGGCTCTGGCCCGCGTGGCTATGCCCCCTCCATCATCGCGGCTGGCGAGCCAGCTCGAACTCGCTACGGCTCTGCGATAGGCCACCCCAAGGCCTTGGTAGTCCCGTGGGACCGGGACTCGCTTACCGCGCCCGTGTGCTTTGTGGCTCCGGCTCGTGGCGGTCGCTGGGACGTGATCTCGGGGAAGCTGCTTGTACCGGCGGCGATCTGTCGTCGGATTGGCGCGTCTCCCAATTTCCGGAATGCATAGCGTCCGAGGTGTTCTCGATGGACGACTGCGCTGGGGCGCCGGATTGCCGGGGCGGT
>NZ_JBEPSM010000005.1 GCF_040548815.1 Kaistia defluvii
TCAGCGCCGACCAACCGGAACTTGCCGACAAGTACGAATACGTCGCTGGCTGCATGTGATTGGCTACGTGGCCGCCTGGATTTGGGCGGCCACGGCGTTTTTTCTATGACCTTGTCTCGACCGGCTTGGCGCATGTGCGGCAAAGGTTGCTGGGTGCGGCGAGAGAATGGGCCGCGCGTGTCCCAATTTCCGGACACGCGCTGCAGCAGAGATGATCGAGCCACAAGAGTTCAGCCTTCTATCGGGCCGGCCTTCGAATACGTCAAACGAGAGCGCGGCGCGTATCGGAGTGCGGTAGAGAGAGCACGCTTCTGATGCTCCGCAGGGCTGTTTCCAACACCCCGCGATCCGGCGCGGCACCCAGGGAAATGCGGACGGCTTCCAAGGCTGGCGACGTGACCGAAAAGCTGGAACTGGCGAGGATCAGTACGCCGCGATGCTCCAGCTGAAGGACAAGAGCGACGGCCCGCCATCGATTGGGCAGCGACATCCAGAGATGGGGCGTGGCCAGATTGGCTGCGATTGTCGCGTCCGACAGGATCGACGCGGCCAGCTCTTGCCGGCCGGTGTTCTCCACGCGGATGGCGGAGGCGATTTCTTGCAGGATGCTCAACTGAATACAGCGCTAGGCTATCCCTGCCAGTAAGGGCGACGCCATCATCGTCATGGCTTGCAGCGTCCCTGCCAACTCCTGAGCCTGCTCCGGCGTCGGCGCGGCAACATAGCCATAGCACAAGGTGGGCGTCAGGCATTTCGACAAGGTCGCGATATGCCAGGTGATGTCGGGACCGAGGGAGGCGATAGCGGTCGGCGGCCCTTCGAGCAAAACACCGTAAGGATCGTCCTCGATAATGGAAACCGCATGCTTGCGGGCAATTCCTGTCGACGCGCCTCGGAGAGGCTGGCGGTTGTCGGATTGTCGACGGTCGGGGTTATGTAAAAGGCGCCGAGCGGCACGCGCCTGCAAGTTTCTTCGAACGCCGCCGGCAGAATGCCCTCGACATCCATCGAGAGCGGGACGAGTTGCAGGTTCTGCTGGAGGGCGACTGTATGGATGCCCTGATAGCAGAATTCGCCGATCGCCACATATTTGGAAGCGCGATACAGGATGGGAAACGCGCTGGTCGGTTCATAGCTCGTGAGGCTACCTATCCATACGGTTTACTGCAATTGACAGTCGCAACCCGTCTCGGCCAATCGCAGCAAAGCGCAATCCGATCGGCGGGTATTTTGGCGACTCAGAGAAATAGACAATAAAATCAATAATATATGGCGGAGGGAGCGTCCGCCTCCGCCATATCCGGGATTATCCGGGAACATCCGGAATTAGCTGGGTATCCCTGCGTTATCCTCCCTTCCATTGTCCAAGATGTTCCGGTAATGTTCTATGCGTTCCGGTCTCTGTTGGGGGAAGCCGAGGGGGAATGCATTGTCGCACTCGATAAACCGCCGGCCCGAAAAGGCGCTGACTGCCCAACTCGTCCGAACCGTGCAAGAGCCAGGCAAGTACTTTGACGGGCAGGGGCTCTATCTGCGTGTGGAGCCGAACGGTTCTCGGTTCTGGGTGCAGCGGATCACTATCCGCGGCAAGCGCTGCGAGTTGGGCCTCGGCCCGCCTTCCTTGGTGCCATTGGCCGAGGCGCGGGCGGCAGCGCTGGCGAACCGCAAACTTGCGCGAGAGGGCGGCGACCCCTTGCAGGCCAAGCGCGAAGCCGCTGCGGTCCTGTCGTTCGAGGAAGCGGCTCGCAAGGTGCACGAAATGCACTCGCCAACATGGAAGAATCCTAAGCACGCGGCACAGTTCATTTCGACGCTTGAGACCTATGCATTCCCGAGACTGGGCCGGTTAAAGGTCCCGGACGTGACGACGGCCGATGTCTTGGCGGTACTCACCCCGATCTGGGTGGAGAAAGCCGAGACCGCGCGGCGGGTTCGCCAGCGCATCGGTACCGTCATGAAATGGGCGATTGCTCAAGGCTGGCGCCAGGACAATCCGGCTGAGAACATCGCCCAGGCATTGCCGAAGGCAGAGACGGTGAAAGCGAACCGTAAAGCGCTGCCATATGCCGAGGTTGCGGGTTGCATAGACGCCGTAAAGGCATCGGGCGCGGGGCTAGCAACGAAGCTCGCCCTGGAATTGCTGGTGCTAACCGCATCACGGTCTGGCGAGATCCGGCTGGCGGAATGGAGCGAGTTCGACCTGAAGGCTAAGGTTTGGGAAGTGCCCGCCGAGCGCATGAAGATGAAGAAGTTGCATCGCGTCCCCCTGTCCAATCGGGCGCTTACGCTGCTCGACGAGGCGAAGGCGCTGGATGATGGCTCCGGTCTGGTATTCCCCGGCACGAAAACCGGAAAACCCCTCTCCGATATGACCCTTTCCAAGCTGGTCAAGGAATTGGGCTTCCCCGTCGATGTCCATGGCTTCCGGACATCGTTCCGCACCTGGGCACAAGAGCGGACAACCTTTCCGCGCGAGGTCGCCGAGGCGGCGCTGGCCCATGCGGTCGGTGATTCCGTCGAGCAGGCCTATGCGCGGTCTGACGTGTTCGAGAAGCGACGGAAGATGATGGACGCCTGGGCAGCCTTCTTGGCCGAGAAGCGGGCCGACAACGTGGTGAGGATCGGGGCATGATTTTGGCGCCAGGATATTCAACACTTGCAGGCATGTATAGTTTGGCAAAGGGGCTTATTCGGCAGCGAGTTAGCGAGCGAGCCCGCCAAGTTCGCAGGGAGAAGGGCCGGATTGAGGGCGTAGACCTCGACTACAATATCGAGATTGCAGCTCAGTTTCTCTTGTATGACCTATTCTATCTGTCCCTCGACGAGGATGGGCAATCTTTGGTGGTCCTTCGTCACGACGGCACTCTAGCTCCGATTGCCCTTAGCCTTTTCTATAACACTCAGGTTGGCGCATGGAGCGCAGGGGAGGCTCTTCGGAAGGAGGCTGCTTCATCAAAGAGCGACGAAATTTTCGTTAGACCTGAAGGTGTTTTCGGCCTGCAGTCGATGAGGTCGGCATATTGGCACGACGCTTTCGTCTCAACCGAGGTTTTTTCTCGCCCGAAAGAAGTACCTGTTTTCCATGCCGTGCGTGAGGCTCTGAATACTGCGCCAATTATCAATTGGGAGATAGGATGCATTTCAACCAAAGCTCTGGAATCGTTGGCGCGATCAACCGAGGCTCTCAAGCAAGCTGCCGCGGGTTTATCGGAAATTGGGGTGAGGACCGGTACCCGGTGGCTTGATGTAGGCCGAAACGACGGTCGAGACCGGAATATGTATGCCCAGCTTGCTATGTACCGTCCATTTGATGGATGCCCAATTCTTATGCCAAATAGCTGGGTTTCTAAATTTTACTTGGAGATAGATGGAAAAGAAGAGTCGCCGTCATCTGCTAGGTCGCCGGTGCCTCCCAAAGAGGCAATTCTTGCGCTTAAAGCGAAGGATCCGAGCCTAACAAAGGAGGAAGTCAAAGAACTGCTCCATCCAGAAATGTCTTGGCGTCAGTTCGATATTCATTGGCGTCTAGCGGCCGAGATGGACCCTGGCATCAAGAGGCCGGGCAGACGCTCCTCGAAATCCTGACGCCGTATCGATACGGTTTTTTAATCCTGCAGACTATTTAGCCCCCATGTAGTTCGGCAATTTCTCGGCAGTGTCCAACGCCTGCCGAAAGGAACCGACATGGTTGAAAAGCATATGAGACTGCCCGCCGTCATTGACGTGACTGGCCTTAGCCGCAGCACCATCTACGACAAGATGAAGGATGGCACGTTCCCGCGCCCGGTGAACTTGTCGAAGCGTGCGATTGCTTGGCCGGAAAGCATCATCGGCCAGTGGCTGTCCAGTCGCACCCAGCGCGCCGCCTAAGAAAAAGCCCCGCCGCAATGGACGGGGCCGAAGGCTATCAGTTTCGCTTATCCAGCATAGCCTCGACCGTCCTCTGGCGCAAAGCCATTGAGGTTCAGTCATGCCAGTCACGGTACAGACCAAGCTCCCGCCAGCGCGGGCTGCCGCTCCCCCAGACACGCGAAAGGCCGCGGCTGGGTGCACAGCGCGCGGCCTTTGCAAAATCGATCACCTTGGCGGGCTGATCACTTCGGAAGATAGGCAACCCTCCCCCCTTCTACAAGCTGCCCGTCGCCTTCAGGCGCGTTTCGGGCTTTCGGAATCAACCGCGAAGGTAACGGCGGTCAGTGCCGGCCTCGCCATGCGTGAGGTGCAGTCATGACCAATGTCACCAAACTCGAAATCCGCGTCGGCGGGCACGACGGTCGTATCCTGATCCTGAAAGGGCGTGTTGCCTGGATGGTCGACCGGCTGATCAAAGCCGGGCCGCGTGGCACCACCAGCATAGAGAGCCCCGCGCCACGGGTTAGCCACTACGTGTTCAAGGCCAGGCAAGCCGGGCTCGATATCGTCACAGTTGACGAGCCGCATTCGGGCGCGTTCAGCGGCCATCACGGCCGGTACTTTTTGCGCTCGAAGGTGGAAGTCCTGAGCGTCGAGGTGGCGGCATGAGCAACGTGGTGAACTTCCCCCGGAACGACAGCCCGCCGCGTCACATCCTGATTGAAACCGGGTGGGTAGAAAGTCAGCAGGGCGCAGGCATTGGCATCCGCAAGTATTTCGTCAGCGTAGTCGAGCAGGACGGCGGCACAACCTGCGTTTGGGATGGCACGACGCATAAAGACGCGCTCGATGCGGCCCACCTTTGGGAGCTGCCTATTGCCGACATGGTGATTGGGGGCGCGGCATGAACACCCCCAATCAGGACGTTCGCGCCCAGGTCATGAACGAAATCATGACTACCGTCCGGCTCGCTGAAGAGAGCGGCCTGGACGGATACGCAGAGGCTCGGCGGGTTTATCCCGCCGTGCCTACCGGGGTGATCAGTGAGGCTTGGGCGCGCTTCGACTTGGCCCGGGATGAGGCTTGGTGGCTTCAGGCCGAACGAACAATTGAAGGCGAAATCATCCAGCGCGCCATCGCCGCAAAGCCGGAAGGCGGTGAAGCATGACGGCGACTATCCATCGCTTCAGGCGAAAGCCGCATGCAGTTGTCGAAGGCGGCCCCTCGCGGGCCGCTGTCGGCCGCCTGGCATATTCCGTTGAACTGGTCGATGACCAGGGCCGGCACCGGGACATATGGACCGGCGAACACTTCGCCGATGCGATTGCTAAAGCCGCTTATCTGGGTTGCCCCATCTTCCTGCGCCTCGGCACAGCGACGGAGGGCAGGCCATGAGCGCCATCATCTACAAGTTCCCGCCACCCCGAGGCTACTCGCTATGGGGTAGCTGCGACATGGACGGCAAGCCCCTCTGGTACGTCGATTACACCGACAGCGATGGCGTCGTGCACGACCAGTGGGAATTCACCTCCAAAGCCAGCGCTGATGCCTTCTTGGCCGCGAAAAGAGGAGGCGCTTATGCAAGCGGGCTTCCCCCTCAATGCGCGTGAAGTAGCGGCGGCTCTTGGAGGGGATGTCACCGGACGCAACAGCGTGTCAGCACCAGGCCCGGGGCATTCCCGGGCCGACCGGTCGCTGTCAATTAGGATCGACCCGCGGGCCCCTGGCGGCTTCGTCGTCACGTCATTCGCGGGCGATGACGCTCTAGATTGCAAGGACTACGTCCGGCAGCAGCTGGGCGTGGAAGAGTGGAAGCCGGCACCGCGCTCCGACGCGCCCGAAACCGATTGGGTGGCCCGGATGGAAGCACGTCTGCGGAAAAGCAGTGATGCAGCGTCGCAGCCTGCCAGCAATTCGAACGAGGCCGGCGACAGCGATGGGCTTTTCGGAATTGCGTTGCGCATGTGGGACGAGGCAAAGCCGGTGAAGGGCTCGCTGGCGGAAACCTATCTGCAGGCGCGCGGCCTGTGGCTCCCCAAAAACGTTGAGGTGGCCGGCCAACTGCGGTTCCACCCGTCCTGCGCTTTCAAGGTGAAGGACGGGACCACAAAACGCGTGCCCGCCATGCTGGCGCTGATGACCGATCCGCTGACCGGCGAAGCCCGCGCGGTTCACAGGACCGCGCTCAAACCGGACGGCAGCGGGAAGCTCGTCGACCTAGAAATCGGCAACCCGAAAAAGATGCTCGGGCGGATGCGTGGCGCCGTAATCCGCCTCTGCCCAGACGATGAAGCTAAACCCGCCCTTACCATCGCCGAGGGAATTGAAAACGCGCTAGCGGGCATCTGCGGCGGCGTCGGTGGCGCCTGGGCAGCTGGGACGGCGCTGAACGTTCAATTGCTCCCGGTCCTGCCTGGCGTCGAAGCGTTGCACATCCTGGCTGACGCCGGGAAAGCAGGCGAAGGCGCGGCTTCCGAATGCGGTCAGCGATGGGCCGACGCTGGGCGAAAGGTCGAGGCGACATTCCCGACCCATGGCGATTGGAACGACACCATGAAAGGCGAAACATGACCGGAACCGCTGAGACCATCGACGAAGGTCGCTTCATCTACCATCCAGAGAGCGGCAACCGCGTTTTGAAGTTCGAGCACGCTGTCGGTCGCCGGCAGACGTTCACGAAGGCAAAGGAAGCACGGGGCATCAGCGCCACGCCCTTCGTTCTGCGAGACCCTTCCCTAATCCCGCAGCGTGATTGGCTCTATGGGCGCCATCTTGCCCGCAAGTTTCTGTCGACCACGGTTGCGCCTGGCGGCGTCGGTAAAAGCTCCCTCGTCATCACAGAGGCGCTTGCGATGGCCAGTGGCCAGAAGCTCCTCGGTCAGTGGTCTGCCCCCGGCCTGCGGGTCTGGCTATGGAACGGGGAAGATCCTGTCGACGAGATGGAGCGCCGCATTGCCGCGACCGCGCTCCACTACGAACTCTCCGCCGACGACATCGCCGGCCGGCTATTCGTAGACAGCGGGCGCGAGATGGAAATCGTGCTGGCGACGCAGACGCGGGAAGGCACGGCCATAGCCGAGCCGGTCGTGGCCGACATGATCCGGACCATTCGCACCAACCGGATTGATGTCGTGGTCATCGACCCATTCGTTTCGAGCCATCGCGTTACGGAGAACGACAACAACGCGATTGACCGAGTGGCCAAGACATGGGGCCGGATCGCCGACGAGACGAATTGCGCTATCCAGCTCGTGCACCACGTTCGAAAGACCAACGGCGCCGAAATCTCGGTCGAGGATGGCCGCGGCGCCGTCGCGCTTCTGGCCGCTGCGCGCTCTGCTCGTGTGCTCAATGTCATGAGCGAGGAAGAAGCCACGAAGGCGAACGTCGAGAACCGCCGGCTCTACTTCCGAGTTTCGGACGGCAAAGGCAACATGAGCCCGCCGGCCGAGAAAAGCGACTGGCACAAGATGGAATCCGTGGACCTGGGGAACGGCCGCCTCGGCATGGGTGGTGACAGCATCGGCGTCGTCACAACATGGGAGTGGCCCGACGCCCTCGCCGGCATCGAAACCGCTGACCTGCTCAAGGCGCAGAAGGCTATCGACGGTAGCCAGTGGCGGGAAAACGACCAAGCAGGGGATTGGGTCGGCAAGCCGATTGCCCGTGCCCTCGACCTCGATATCGGGTCAGGACGCACGAGCGAGCTAACCCGCACGCAGAAGGCCGCGAAGGCCAAGATTAAGACTTTGATCCGCGTCTGGCTCGGGTCCGGCGCCCTCGTCCTGGTCGAAGGCCAGGATGCAAAGCGGATGCCCAAGCGCTTCGTAGAGGTCGGCGAATGGGCTGTGACCGAGACGTATAAATAAGGGCGCCGCACTGCCGCACCATGAGATTAGGCAAGGTGCGGCAGGTGAGGCGGAATTTGCCGCACCACCACCCCTACCCCCGTAGGGGGTGGTGGGTGCGGCAGTGCGGCAAGGGTGGCCCGGAGGTGCGGCAGACTAGTGGCCGCCACAAGCACAGCGCCCCCCCCGAAATGTTCACATTTGTTGACATCACGAGGACCGGACCATGACTGACGAACTCGCCGTCTATGACGGCCGCGAAATGATCGGAACAACACGGAGGAACGGGCCTCACACCTTCGTGGCGAAGTCGCTCGAAGGGAAGCGTCTGGGCACGTTCCCGGACCAGGCCGCGGCGACACATGCTGTGCGAGAAGCGGCCCGCCCTACATGTTAGGCATGAGGACGGCGCTCCTACCTCTCTCGACGAGCGACGATAATGTTCACATTTGTTGACATTCCCGGCGGAGCGGATCGTGATCCGGCCGGCCGCGTTGAGCCGGCTGGAGACGCCCCACATGCCCGACGAGCCTGTAATGGAATTCGGCCCAGACGCTGACGAGGATCTGCCGGAGGAAGTGCTGGCTGCGATAGCGGACGGTGCGACGCCCCTTGCCGCTGTCCGCACCTGGAAGGGGATGACCGTTGACCAGCTGGCGCGCCTCTCCAGCGTAAGTGTCGCCATCATCAGCGGAGCAGAAGGCGGCCGAGAACTATCGCCCGAGGATCAGGTCAAGCTCGCCTTCGTCCTAGGCGTCAGAGCTGATCTGTTCTACGAGTAGGGCGCACTCATCGGGCGCCAGGATGCCCGCCTCCTGTGCTGCCGCTGCGAAGGCCTCGCGGGCCTCCAGCACGTCGCCGTCATCCTGCCATGCCTCCAGACACGCCAGGCGTGCGGCGTGGTGCTGGTCGGTATCGGCAAATTCCTCGGGCCAATGCTTCAACAGGATCTCGGCCGCGCGCACGACATCACCCACCGCCTGCAGGGTGCCGGCGGTTACCCAGACGAAGACGGGTTTGAAATCGTGCGCCATGTTGCTCAACATAGGGCGCTTGGCGGTGGCTAGGTAACTGGTGCCGCCGAGGCTGGGAATGGGGAGGGCATCACATGGCACACAGGATTGCGAAATTGGAGACGATGGCGAAGGCGCTGGCGGACTTTGCGAGGGAAGCCACGGAGATGAATGAGCATCAGCTCGCCAGCCTGCTAATTGAGGCTATGGCCGAAGCCGAGCGCAGAGCGCGCGGCATTGCAGCGTCGCTACCTGAGCAATAAGGGGGCGCATATGCCGGCAGACCACGAAGACGACATCACAGTCCGCCTAGCCGTCGCGGGGCTGGATCCGGAAAGTGTCGAGCCGGCAGAGATGGAAGCCCTGCTGCGGGAGGCAATTACCGTCATCGAGACCCTGCGCACCCTTGTCGGCATCAAGGCCGAGGTCCTGTTGGAAGACATCGAGCCCGAAGGGAACGCCTAGCCTGGGACGGCACGCAGGAACCAGGCGGCGTGAGCCGAATTGGTTATGTGGAACACGCCGGGGAAAACCGTCTTGTTCACCGTTGCTGCACTCTACCCGTGGCATGTCACAAAGCCCGCCATCCGCCCCCCGATGGCGGGCTTTTTTTTGTCATTGAGCACGCGAACTGCGCTCTTTCTCGATTTTGCGGAGAGACGCATCAACCTTGCCAGCCGATGCGCGACACTTTTCCTGCAGAGCATCCAGCTCCTTGTCAGTTAGCCTTTCAATGCCAATGAACTCGTTCTCGGCAGCCGAAGACCGGATCAATTCGTCCAGCTTGGTCTGCAGAGCCTCGCTGTCGCGGTTTTGCGTATTCTGGATCAGGAACACCATCAGGAAGGTCACGATGGTCGTGCCGGTGTTGATGACCAGCTGCCACGTTTCCGAGAAGCCGAAGAACGGCCCGGAGACCGCCCAGATGACCACCGCGGCGACGCAAAGCAGGAATGCGGGAGAACTGCCCGTGGCCTTGGCGGTGGCATTGGCGAATTTCTCGAAATAGCGCTCCATTCGATCCTCCTGAGCAACGTAGACGGAACGGAAGTAAACGAACAAGTGTTCCCAACAAGCCTGCCAAAGTGGCGCGGGCTAGGAGTAGCAGGATTGGAAGTCCCGCGAATTGCCGCTCGATGCGCGCGGCTGGTCCCCCTACCGCGTCTTTCTCACTGGCCGAGAACGCGGCAGGCTGGAAGACGAGATCCGCAAGGCGCCGCCGCGAGCAACGCTGCAGGTGGTCCCTTCCTTGATCCTGGCGGGTCTATGGGTGCGCGGCGCGCGGTGGGAACTGTGCCAAGCCATCGACGCGCTGAAGCTTCAGCGCGACAGCGCGTGTCAGAATCTGACAGAAACTGACAGTTTGACCTGAGCGGCGCCCCGGAAATCCGGCCTAACGCCCTGAGCCGGGGAGAGGATTGGGAACTGACTAGTGCAGCGGGTGACTTCCCTCTCACTCCCCCAAAACCTTCGCGATGTGACTGGAAAAAAATCTTCAGGGGCGTCGACAACAGGTTTTGACAAGTCGGGATGGCGGCCGCATGTCAGGTTTTGTCAGGTCCGTGGGTTCGGCGGCCCGCCTGGCAAACTGAAGTTCCTCCGAATCTGACGTTCGGCAATGGCTGCGGCAACCACATCATTTAACAACAGGCGTGGCCCCTGCTGCACCGACCGAAGGGGGCGGCTGGCGGCGACGAGGCCAACATTCACCAACAGGCCGGGCGCGCTTCAGGTTTCTTCAGGTCAGAGCCGAGGCTGCCATGGGCCATCTTGATTTCCCTTGATTGAATTCAAATCGCTGAGGCGGCGGCGACTTCAACATTCTTCAACATGCGCTGGCCCTGCCAATGTTCACATTTGTCTACATCCGCGCCGCGGCTTGACCTGAGTTGGTTATCTAGGACACGCCACGCGTCAACCGGCGCGGCAGCAACGCGGAACACGTCGGTTTTATGGTTTCCCGACTTCGCCAACGAAACTGCAGCCGAGCCGCTATCTGCTCGTGGCATGTCACCAAGCCCGCCATCGCTCCTCGAGATGGCGGGCTTTTTTCCATCATCGACGCCACTGTTTGATGGCTTTCAGCATATTTTCCGACGCAGCGAAGCAATCTTCGCGGCTCGCAGTTCGTCGGCCCGAGCTATTCCTGCCTCTTGCGAGCCTGTATCCTTCTCAGTTGGCCGGCCACAGAGCCAGCAGTGCATCCGTCGTGAGCGTCTGCACCTGCTGATAAAAGCGCGTCCGGTAGAGCGTCAGCACCGCGTCATGCGACAGGTCGGTCGACCCGCAGACGGCGTCGGTCACGACATAGACGGGATAGCCGAGGTCGACGGCGTCGAGCACGGTCGCCAGCACACATACGTCGGTTTCGGCCCCTGTGATGATTAGGCCGTCCGCGCCGCGCTGCATCAGCGTTTGCCGGAGAGACGAACCCAGGAAGGCCGAATAGACAGGCTTGTCGATTACCACTGCCGGCGGCACGAACTCCGCCAGTGGCTTCAGAAGGTCGAGCGCGGCCGGATCGAGTTTCTCGCGCGTCGTTTCCTCATGAAGATCATAGTAGTGCCGCCAAGTTCCCCGCGCGTCGGAAGAAACCTGCGGCGGCACAAAGCGAGTGAAGATGGTGCGCTCCGCGCCATGCGCGGCGATCTGTAAGATATTTGGCAGCACCTGGAGCATCCAGGGCGTCGGCCAAGCGCCGCCGGGCGCGAACAATCCTTGCATGTCCAAGCAGAGATGGACTGTCTGCCGAGTGGGAGACCAAGGAAAGTCGGCAGACTTTAGCTCCGCCATGTCAGTCAAAGCTCCCGAGTCTAATCTCACCTGCGCTTAAAATTACTCTTCTCCAGTTTGACCGTTTGGCGCTGCGACGGGTTTTGATTCCGGAGAGCCTTTATGCCTCAGGAAGATGGAGAGCACGACCAAAACAGCGGTCGAGAGAAACTCCGATTGCCAGTTTTGGAACGACTCGAACCAAAGCTGCGCATCCAGCAGATAGGCGCCCGCCGATGGTAACTCGCTTCCGTGGCGAAGCGCCTCTTCGCGGGCCGCCACCATGCTGAACCACCAGTGCAAAGCGAAGCTGGCCAAGAAAAGCGCCGCTAGCGTTAGTCCCAATGAGTGAGCGTAGAGCCACGCCAAAGCGGGATATGTTCTTCGCCAGGAAAGCCGGTCATCGGGGCGATATGGCTGGTCAGGATCTCGCGATTCCGAAGATCCCCGTTGGAACAGCATCGCCGTTAGCACGACGTACGCGGCCATCTGGAGGAATTCGCTCTCCCAATTCTCGAACAGGGCCGAGAGGAATTCGCCCGTAGTCAGATAAGCAAAAGCGGACACCCCCGGCAGGCCATGAGCTGCTAGATCGTAGTTGTAGGTGATCTTTCCGACCAGGATCATTCCACCCAGGGAAAACAGAAACAGCGCAGCGAGCGCTATGGTGAGGCCGTTGTCGCGGAGAAATTTGGACATCGATGTCGCTTCGAGTTGGGGAAACCACCTGTTGCCAACCCTGGCCGGTGCCGCAGGTTCCAAACCGGTCGCCAGGACCGCGATGTGTGGAACGATGATGAAAAGCGCTCGTTGAGCCAGCGCCAATTCACGTAGGAGGACGTCATGGCTGCTGAAAAGACTCTGAACGATCTATTCCTCGATACCTTGAAGGACATTTTCTACGCTGAGAAGCAGATCCTGAAGGCACTGCCCAAAATGGCTCGTGGAGCCGATTCCCCTGAATTAGCCGCGGCATTCAAGAAGCACCGCGATGAGACGGAGGTTCACGTCGAACGCCTCCAGCAAATATTCGAGATTCTGGACAAGCCGGCACGCGGCAAGACCTGCGACGCGATCCTCGGCATCATTGAGGAGGGCAAAGAGATCCTGGAGGAATATGATGGAACGGTCGCTCTCGATGCCGGCCTCACTGCGGCAGCTCAAGCTGTGGAGCACTACGAGATTGCCCGTTATGGCACGCTGAAGAGTTGGGCCACGACCTTGGGAATGACGGATGTTGCTGAGCTGCTCGATCAAACGCTTCAGGAAGAGATAAATACGGATAAGGCTTTGACCGAGCTAGGCGAAGGCAGAGTAAACACTCAGGCCGCTTAGCGAACCTGTGAACCGGAGCGGAGTGGCGGGGGTTAAAACCTGCTGCTCCCGCTACCCATAGCCTAAGATATTTCCCAACGGCGATTGGTTACACGGAAGCTGTTCGCGAGATGACTTGGGTCAATACCTAGCAGTGCTGCGGACATTGGCTTTGCCCATGCGGTGTCAGCCGATACGGGCCCCCTTTTCAGGCTCGAAGGATACCCTGATGAGACAGTTACATAGAACCGGTGGATGCCTGTGCAGGGGGGTTAGGTTTCAGGTCAAGGGGGAGCCCTGCAATGCCGGGGTTTGTCACTGTTCGGATTGCCGGAAAGCGACAGGCTCGCTCTTCCTGGCATCGGCAGATTGGCAGGTGAGCCAGTTCAGCTATACCGGGCAGGTGGCCACTTATGCCGGCCGCTCGTTCTGCCCTAACTGCGGCGGCCGGCTCTTTTCGCTGCACGTAGCCAAAGTGGAAATCTACCTTGGGGCGTTCGACGAAGCACCGAACGATATTCAGCCGTCCGTTGAAGTTTGGGCAAGCCGCCGAGAAATATGGATGCCCCCCTTCAATACGACCTGTTTCGCTGAGGATGCTGACAAATAGTCTGGTAAGGACGGCTCGTTTCCCGAACAACTGCAGTGACATACGCGGGGGCGTGAGGCGGTCGTACCGATCGGCTAGAGAGGTGCCTGCGTTACCTAGGCCGTTTTCCGCGTCAGCAATGGTCCCCGGGTCTATTTGCGGCATCGCCGCCGTTGGTAGCCGACGCATGCCGTCGCCAACCAATGGAGTCCGCAGGCGATTCGTGCACAAGGCTACTTGGGCCTTCGTGGAAAGGCGCTCCACGAACCCGCGCCGACCGTGATCGGTTGTCGAGTAAAGGTCTCGTCCCCGTGCTGCGGCAAAGGGGGCCGGTGACATGACGCTTGGGCTGTCAATAGATTTGCATCTTCTGACTTATTGTGGGCCACGGAGCGATTCCGAATGTTTCGGTCTTTCCTTCAAGCCGGGTTCGAATGCGCGTCGATAGTCTGGCCCAAGGGTCCGTTGAAGGGGCGCCGACAGGATATGCACGAAGGTACCGGGCACATCGGGGCGGCTGTCCGGGGCCACTATGAAATGCTGAAATCCCTAGGCATTCATACCGTTCGGTCCGGACTGCCCTGGCACAAGGTTCTATTACCTGGTCGATGGGAAGAGGAACCAATCCATCGCGCTTTTCGCGTCGCAGCTGAGTCGGAAATGGAAGTGATCTGGGATCTCGTCCATTTTGGATTTCCGATCGGCGTGAGTCCCTTCGACCCGTTCTTCCCCGAGCTCTTGGCAGAATTCGGTCGGCGAGTGGCGTTGATCTCGAAGCAGTACGGGCAGCGGCTGTGGGTTTGCCCTGTTAACGAGCCAAGCATCACGGCGCATTTCTGCGGTCAGGTCGGGCAATGGGCGCCCGGCGTCAGGCGCCGTGGCTACGAGCTCAAACGCAAACTGGCGCGCGCCCAAATAGCCACCATAAGAGCCGTTCGAAGAGTGGATCCGGATGCCCGATTTTTATATTGCGACCCGTTTGAGGGCGGCCGCTGGCAGTTTGAAGCGGTTGATCTCCTCGCCGGCCGCGCCTCGGCTGGCTCGGTCGGCGGCAGCGCAGAGTTTCTCGACGTCGTCGGAATCAACCACTACCCGCACTTTAAAGGACCACAGATAGCTCGCTGCATAGCTGACGTGGCGCAGCACTTATCCCGCCCCGTCGTCCTCAGCGAGACAAGCCATCACGACGGCCATCCGGCCCATCATCACGAAAATAAGGGAGCCTGGCTGAGGTATGTTCTGGACCAGTGCGAACAAGCAGAAAGGGGGGGCTATCCTGTGCTTGGTGTATGTTGGTACCCGGCAATCGACAGCCCCGCCTGGAATGGGCGGAAGGGAGAATTTTGGTCCCACGGGTTGTTCAGGATGGATGGAACCCTGGATCTCTCGTTGACAGACGTCATTGTCCAACACGGCAGCAGTGCAGCAAAAGCTGCCTAGACGACCTGAGCAGCCTGGAACTGGGATCGCTCATACAGCGCTAGAAATTTGGACAGATGACGCAAGCGCAGCTCGTTTTCGGACAGATACCGCTCGGTAATGTCGATCCACGCGTCATCCTTTAATTCCCAGCACTGAGAGGCTCCGACACGCATTAGGTGTTGGCTCTGGCGTAGGGTGGAAATGGTCGTTCGATATTGGTCGATGCTCGACCGGATATGGTCAGTCACTTTAGCTTTCCGATCCTTTCAATGGTCTTCCCCGTCGCCAACACAACGCGCGAGGATCAAGTTTGGCTGCTGCAGTAGCCCGCCTCAGCGGTCCCGATGGTCGCCTACCAAAAGGGCATTCGGCACTGCCTGCCGACGCAAGCTGGCGTCAATGGGCGTGCGATGGCGCGCCCCTTGCTGACTGGAGGCAGAGCGGGACTGGATTGAAGAGCCGCACCAGGACTCTAGTGGCCCAGCCCGATGGCTTGGGTCTCCGCCGCGAAGGCAGTAATGATCCCCGCCAAAAGCGGAACAATGTCGTTCGGTAGCGAGCCGGCCCAGCACCACATCTGCTGTCGCCGATCTTTTTCGGGCCACCATGATTCGCTGGCTTGAACGAGCAACGGATATACAACTACACGCTGAGTCTTCTCGACCCCACGATGATCGAACGTGCCGCACGGTGCGTCGGATATCTCGCCGCGTACTCCCGCTTCCTCCCAAGCCTCCCGAGCTGCAGCCTGAATGGGGCTCTCTCCATGTTCCATATGACCTTTCGGTATCAGCCACCGGCCTGCCGACGAGCGGACTAGGAGGACTTGGAACCCGCCGACGTCGATTCGATAGGGGAGAGCGGCGGAAACGACAGAGAAGGACATCCAGCGTCTTTCAACATGTTGCTGCATCCGAAGGAAACGGACACTTCGCTATGATGTTCCCGGTACAGAAAGTACAATCCGGCGCCATCAACGCTGTGCAGGAAGCGCTGACCCTTTGGCCACTGGACGAGAAGCCTCAGTCACCTGCGATTCTGCGGCGTCACTGCCGTCTGTGCAGAAGTCCTTCAAGCGGGTGGTGGGGCGTTCGCTTATCATGGCCATGACTTGCTCGATGGCACGGCAGCGCCTGGCATACTGCTCGTCGATGTTGGATTGAATCGCCGGCAGGCACTTCAGAAGAAATGCCTAGCGTTCCGCTACAGGCATGTCCCGCATCGCCTTTATCTCTCGCAACGTGAGGCCGGCTGCCGACCACGCTGCAATCGCCCTGACCCAATTGCGGTCGGCTTCGGTATAGATGCGGCTTTGTCCTCTCCTGATCGGGGAAACTAGGTCAGCTTCTTCCCAAAATCGTAGTGTTCGATTTGTCAAGCTGAACTCGGAAGCGAGTTCTCCAATGGAATACCGGATCATTCCCACTCTTCCGGCATGCAAACTGTGTACTACCGAAGAGATATTTAGTGGCAATCCGGGGTGCATGGTCAAGGGTCGTTTGGCGCTCCACTTCGCTCCCTCTACCCCGGTCTCGCCCGGATGGAGGCGCCCCGGGACTACAGGGGGCTCCTCCGCCCCGGCGGAGATACTGGTGGCGGCCTTTACATCAACTTCCCAGAGCGGCCGGGCATGCCGGCATTTCGAATATGCGCTAAGCGGGGCGCCAGTAAATCCGACTATTTACTGCCCCAACGGTCCACTCCGCCCTACTTTAAAGACCAGCCAGCAACTCCCGCGCCGCCGCGAAGAGGGCACGAACCTCGCGCCGTATTTCGATAGCCTCGCTGGTATAGAGCCCATGCCGGAACGCGCCGTTCCCCGCACCTTTAGGTGCCCCGCCGCGGGCACCGTGGCAGCGACAGACCGCCCGCCCGCGCACTGCCGGCGCCTCGCACCGCATGCCGGTCGACTTCGCCCTGGCGGTGCAACGGGGTGCAATCCGGGCAGCTGATAGACGGTCTATGGGGTTG
This sequence comes from Kaistia defluvii, assembly GCF_040548815.1. NCBI lineage: Bacteria > Pseudomonadati > Pseudomonadota > Alphaproteobacteria > Hyphomicrobiales > Kaistiaceae > Kaistia > Kaistia defluvii. Next base: position 16,782 of record NZ_JBEPSM010000005.1, read on the forward strand.
GCTCCTGTTTCGGCCTTCATCCCTGCGGGCCTCCCCCTCGGTGGACATCTCCGACGATGGCCTGGCCACCATTCTCGACAGTCACGTTCTGGTGCTGCACCCGGATCGTCTGCACGCCGCTGGAGCGATAGCGCTTCATCGCCTCGACCTGGGCCGTGAAGGTCCGCTGCATCTTCGTCGCCATGTTCACATAACGCTCGATGCTGTCGATGTGCCCAGCCTTCATAGCAGTGGCCAGGAGACGCACGGAGGCCTCATGCGTCCCCAGCATCTGCACCGCTAGCGCCGCCTCGATTTGGTCGTTGGGCTGTATGCCGCCAATGAAGGCCAGCGCCGCGTTCATCTCTTCTGCATCGGTCGCGTTGACGGCCGTCCGGACGAGCCCGAGCTGCCGCCACGCGAAATCGTTTGAGCCTCCGCCGAACGTCTCGCGCAGATGGACCATGAAACCATCCGCGTCGTTGTGAGGGCAACCGATGACAGGCGGCCCGTCCGGCTGGATCTCCATGGTCACTTTTATCGGCTGAGTCCGGTCTATCTGCCGCGCCGCGGCCTCCTGGATGGCCTTTTGTATCCGCTGCCCCGGCTCTGGCCGTGAAGAGATGGGCGCCACGTCAGCCGGGCGGAGCGGCACGACCTTGGATTTCGATTTGCTCATAAGACGCCTCCTAGTGTGGTTTCGGCCAAAAGCGGTCGCCGAAGACCATGCTGCTGAGCCCCCGGGCCAGATTGTGCGCGGCCCTGGCGAGGATGTCGGGCGGACCAAAGGCGTTCGTCTCGGCGTGGATGAAACGAGCCAGCCAGGCGCAGCCTTCCGGAGTGACAGGCGTCAGAGAAAGCATGTAGTCGAGCGCTGCCAGCTTCTCCTCAAGGGCATCCCTATGCCGGCCCAGGGCGTCATCCAGTCCGAACCGTTGCCGGGCGCTCTCCAGCAATATCGCGTCCAGGTCAAACGCTGCGTGTGCCGCCGCTCGGAATGACTGGATCACCGTCAAATCGGTCGTCTCTCCGAGGTCAGGCGCCAGCTGCATCCGGTTCATCGCCTCGTCAATCTCTTCGTGGCTGTTGGCGAACACTGCCACCGTCTGCTCGCCAACGCGTTCCGCTCCGAGGAGCGCGCGCGGATTGCGCTTCACGCTGTCCGGCATGGTGGCGGCGACGCCTTCGCATTCCTGCGCCAGCGCCGCCTCGTAGTCGCGAGCCACCAGGAACTCGTCATAGGCGACAATGAAAGGGTCGCCCTGATCCTCCTCAGGTTGGCGAAGATGGTCGATGGCGGCGGAATGTGTCGGGTCCATGCTCATCGGCTCAATCCCAAGGCGCGTGCATAGTCCGTGCTGTCGGCTTGATCGTTCCCGGCTTGGCCCGGCATGGCTTCGGACCAGTTCGCCGGCTTTGTCACCGTCACTTGCAGCGGATCGATCTGCTTGGCCCCGCCCGGATTGTCGCGCGTCGTCGCGGCCCCCGTGATGGATGCCTGGCTATACCGCTTCATCAGTGCAACAGCGGGGCCGGTATCGGGCTTGAACGGCCGCGTGGACAGCAGCAGGGCAGCCCGATCCGGGTGCAACAGCGCATCCCGCACCAGATCGTCGATGGTATTGAGCCCCGCCTTGCGCGCCGCGGTGACCGCATTCGCCCCGAGGATGGCAATTGCGCCACCTCCCAGACCTCCGGCCGATGATCCGAGGGCACCGATCAGGAGTTTTGACAGGATCGTCTTGCGGCTATCGCCCTTAGCCGCGGCGAGCATGTCCTGGGTGGTATTGGACCCACCGGGCAATTTCACCGCCGAGATGGAGCGGTTGGCACGCTGCAGGTCGTCGGCAATCGCCTGCATCTGATCCAGCTCGTGTTCGCCAAAGACCCGCTTTAGCGCCGCCCGGTTCTGCTTGATGAAGCTTTGGAACTGATCCGCCTTCAGCAGCGCCCGCCCGCTCGTCGCTGCCTCGGTATTCGAGACCAGCCGGCCCAGCATGTGGTCGACAACCGATTTCCGCAGGCCTTGGATTGCTTCCGGGTTGCCGCTGACCGTGCGGGCGAGCTGACCCATCATTGCACTGGCATCCTGGCGCCCGAAGACGCTTCCGACCATGCGAGTAATGTCGTCGGGGTGCTCGGCTCCTATCAGCTTGCCGAATACGCCCTTCTGCGCCTCGTCGAGCTGCGCGGCACGGCTGGCGCCCGCATCAATTGCAGCCTGGGAGGCTTTGGCAGCGTCAGCGAACTTGGCGTCGAGGGCAGGGAAGGCCTTCAGGGCCTCGCCATGGCGACGCTTCCACCCTTCCAACTTTTTAGGGTCGATGATGCCTTCCGGCGTCTCCGCCGCGCGCCGCATCGAACTGACGGCATAGTCCTGCAGATGACCCATCGCACGGTCATCGCCAACCGCCTTGCGGAAGCGCTTGATGTTCTCGGCCGATCGACCGCCGGGAAAGAATAGCTTTTCGGGGACGGCCGCGTTCTGGAGGCGGTAAGGGCCTTCTCCGCCGGAGCGTCTGAGAATGGAACCGTTCGCGCCGTCGTTGAAATCGCGGGCACGCTGCTTCGTGCCGGTAGAGGCAGTGATCAGCCGGCCTCGGGCGGCGTCGTCGAAGTTGGGGGTGAGAGGGACATCGCTCGGTACGCCTTGATCTCGCGGAGCGCTGCCAAGTCTCCCTCTGCTCGGGCCTCCTGTTCGAGATGTAGCAGCAAATGAGGTCGATCCGCCGGCACCACCGACAGCAACACTTCCTTGACCGTTTCGCCCGGCGCTCTCTTCTGCCCGGCGGGCAAGCCACTCATCCGTCTTCCCCTTCAAGCGGGCCAGCATCGTATCTTCTTCGTGCATCGCCCCGCTGGCGACGGCATCAGCTTCCCGCGCAGCTTTCTGAGTTAGGACGCCCTCGACATCCTGCTCGACAGCGCTTCGAAGTCGCGACAAGCGAGCATAAATCGGCGTCTGGCCGTTTGTCATCATCTCCTGACGCATGAGCGTCGAGACCCGCGCCCGGAGGGCCGACATAGCGTTGAAGCTGATGACCGGCTTGAGTTCGCCCGCGACCTTAAAGATGGCGGCCTCCTCACCATCCATTGGCTTGGCGGTTTCCGGCATTTCCTTCCGGATGTCGGCCGCGGTGGATTTGACGTTGTCGCTCTGCAGGGCGAGCTTGCCCTCCGGATCGACGGCCTTCCACAGTGACCGCTCGCTCTCCCGCGCCGCCGTCTCGGCATCACGCAGGAAGGTGCGCAGGGTATCGCCATAGGTCTCGGCCGAGCCGTTGCCCCCGAGGGATTGGGCCTTGCCGCGGGCATTTTGCAGAGCTGCCTGGAGCGTCGCGTCGGTCTGCTTATCGATGTCGGCGAGGCGGGCGCGGAATACCTGCGTGATGGCCTGCGGATCGCCCTCGGGCTGGATCGTGCCGAGAGCGTCGAGCCGGGCCGCATTCTGATCAGCGCGGCGCTGATTGAAGGGGACCGGATCCTGCGTTGCATAACGGCGTTCGAGGGCGCCGAGGCCCATATCGCCGGTCTGCTGGAAGGTCGTGAGCTTCGAACCGGGAACCAGCTCACCGGGATTGGACAGCGTCTCTGTTACTGCGCGCGGGTCTGTCGCCGCATCCCGTAGGGTCTGGGCGGCCAGTCGTTCCTGTCCGCCTCGGGTTATAGGTGCGACCATATCGCCAACGATCCGGGCCCCCTCATTGGCAAGCCTGGGGAGGCCGCTGGCGAGTGTCCCGACTGCGCCGCCTGCCATGCCGCCTGCGAGCCCGGAAAGGGGGTCGTAGCGGTCGGGGGTGGCCTCCATAGCCGCGACGGAGCCTGCGCCCGCTGCGCCGCCTGCTACGGCGTTCCCGGCCACTGCTGCGGTGCTGTTCGGCCAGCCGAGAAGGTTGAAGGCCGCGGCCGTCGCTTCAGGGGAGAGTGCACTGGCCTTGGCGAGGCCGCCGACTGCCGCCTGCGGACCGACTGTGTAGCCGATGCCTTCACCGACGCCGCGGGCTATGCGTTCGCCGGTCGTGTTGGCCTGGACCTTGGCCGGGTCGTCGACCCCGATGGTTCCGAAGGCGTTGGCAATCGACTGGCTGCCGCCGATGGGGTTTTGGATTTCGGAGAGGTTCGCGCCTGTTGCCGCGTTGACGCCCTGAATGCCCTTGTTGAGCCCCCAGGTAACCAGATCCACGGGAGCGCCCGCCGTGGCATAGAGGGCGTTGTTCATGCCGGCGGCAACGTTGCGCGTGATGCCGGCGCCTGGCCCCTTCGTCTGCTGATAGAGCGCCTTTAGGTCGTCGTCGCTCATGTCCTGCAGCGAAGCAGCGCCGGCTTTCGCCTCAAGGCCTGCCTGCAGCTGTGGCGGCTGGGGCTGGGCTTCGATGACATCAAACACGCCTGACACGCGATTGCGGCCTCTGGCCAACATATCGCGGTTGTCGATGGGCGCGGCGGCCACAGACTGGCCTTGGCCGCCAGCGCTGAGAACCACCCCCTGGCTGCCGGGGCTGGCGAGCGGGCGGGCCTGCATCGGCTCAAGGTGCGACTGATCCTTGCCGCTGCCGGCAATCGGGAGATGGTCAGCCCACGAGGTATCAGGCGGCGCATACCCGCCACCACTGCCGCCGCCACCCTGGCTGCGGGCGTAGAGGTCGCGAAGCTCGTCGTCGGAAAGCGACTGCAGATCCGTCATTACATGATCCCCCGGCGGCGCATTTCCGCTTCAATGTCCTGAGGCTGGTAGCTGGGCGTCTGCTGCTGACGGCTGTTTCTGCTGGGGCCACCGCCGATGTCGTCGAGAGACATCCCGAGCGCTGCCTCGATGGCCTCCCGCGAATAGCCCTGCTGCGCATAGGCGGTTGCCATCTTGCGAGCGGCGTTCGTCGCCAGCTCTTGCTGACGAGAGAGGTTCTTTCGGATCGCAGCGGGCGTCATGCCGGGGTTGATATCGGCCTTGTCGAACTCGCCCTTTTCCTGAGCTGTGAGGGCTGCACCGAAAAGCTGGTTGCGGATCAGGTTTTTGCGGGTCTGGTAGTCTGACCACCAGTCGCCCTGATCACCGAAACCGAGGCCCAAGTTGCGGCCTACACTGTTGCTGACATCGCCGGCCCAGCTGGTCTTGTAGCCGCCATAGCCGTCCTGGAAGCCCTCCGTCAGGCGCCCCATGTCATCCACCGCTTGGCCCTTGGCGCCCAGATCCTTGATGGTCATCGCCGGGAGAGGTCGGCCGGGCCTGGCTTCGCCTCTGACACCAGCCAGTTGGGCGACGACCTCCGGATCGGCGGGGCCGCCAGGGATGAACGTCAGGCCACCCTCGGGCCGCGGCTGATATGCGTTCGGGATATTGCCCGTGGGCGACTTCGCACCGCCGACCGGACGGAAGCCAGTCGGAGATTCCGGGTCGTAAATGCCCTTCGTTTCGCGGCCCTGGTCATCGTAGAAAGTCTCGATGTTCGGGCGATTAAGCCGTTCTGCAGTGCCCCGCTGGATGCCGAGCATCGAATCCCGGTAGGAGCGGTTGGCCGTAAACTCGTCGGCCCACTGCTTGTCCTTCACCGCGTCGCGTTCGCGATTGTACTGGTCGTTGAACATCTGACGGGCGGCGGATTCCTCGTACCGCCGGGTGCCTTCCGCCATCTGCTGCATTTTCGCGGCATAGTCCCGCTTTTCCTGGACGGCTTCGCCAGGTGCTGAGAAGGCATCGAATAGGAATCTGCTGTAATCGGCCATCAGTACATCAACCCCGTTGGCTGAGTGAATCCGCCTGTGAACATACCGGCGAGGCTTTTGCCGGCACCCAGAGCGGCGCCGATGATGTTCGCGCCGGTTGCGTCTTTGCCCTTCTGGAAGTCAGCCTCGGCCCCGGCGGCGCCTGTGGCCGCGTTCCAGCCGTAGCCGGCCTTCGCGGTGCCGGCGTTGTAGTCCATGCCCGCCATACCGCCGTAGATGTTGGCCTGGCTATTGGCGGTGCCGAGGGCCTTGCCGTCGTACCCGCTTAGGCGCTCCAGCCAGTTGCCATAATCCTGGTCGGCGAGGCCGTAGGCTGCCTTCATGGTGTCGAGGCTCGTCTGGCCGGAGCCGAGCTGCCCCTGAGCCGACGCGCCGCGGTTCACGGCTTGCAGCGCCTGATCAAGGGCGAACTGGTAGCCGGGGCCTGTCTGATAGGCGCTCGTGGCCCTGGCGTTGCCATCAGCGCCGTTCAGGCCGAGGGCGTCGGCGTATGTCTGCGAGCCCTTGCTGAACGTCTGGGCAAGCGGCTGGTAGAGGCCGAGCGCGGCGGCGTAGTCTTCATTGGCACCGGAAACGCCCTTGTCGATTGCGCCATATGCGTCGGTCTTCCCGGTCTGATAGCCGGCTTTCAGCGCGTCGGCCGCCGCCTTCTCGTTCTTGTCGGAGAAGAGATCCAAAAGCGACATCAGTGAGCCCTCCCTGCGTGGGGGCGGCGGCGCCGATCAATCTCGCGGTAGCTCTCTATGCCGAGCGTCGAGACGATGGAATCGCGGAACACGCGGGCTACGGAAGAGCCCCTTCGGTCGGCCTCGGCACGCACTGCCTCGGACAGATCCGGCGGCAGGTAGATGGAGAATGTCAGCGGCATCTCGGCCTCCTATGAACTGGATTTCAGTTCACAGATTCTGAGCCGATGCGAGTGCTATTGCAAGAAATTACGTAATAGAAACAATGAGATACGAGAGAGTACAGGGAGATACGCGAAGATACGCGGAGATACGAAAGCTGCCGCCTATCGAGTTCCCGCCCGAGCGGAATCTGGGGCAGAGCGCAATTCGGCGGGCAAAATAGCCGTCACGGCGCCATGCGTCTGTCGCGGAGGGTTCAATCCCGCGGCGATAGCTACAAGGGACGAGATGACAGGCGACTGAAATCTCTGTGTGCTGTCAATTTCGACAGTTCTCAGTACGCGGTCTTGGCTCATTGTCATCTCCCTGGGTTCAGAGCTTCGTCAAAATAGTGCTTCCTGCGGACCCACTTGAAGCCTTCGTGCTTCGTGATGGCCGCACTTTCCGTCGGTCCACCCACGATGCCCGCGCCTCGCTTGAAGCGGGTGTAGCCAGCGGTCGTATCAACAAAAAACTCGGCTAAGTCTACCGCATCTTTGATCGGCATTGGTGCCTCGACCAAAGCAACCGACAACTCCGCCTGCACAACAGCGACAATCCGAGCGATGTCAGCGGGCGCTACCCCGGCTTTAGCTAGGGCTGGGCCGATGGCGGTTCCAGTACCATTTCATATCCGACTAATCAATTCGGGGTCCCCGCCCGCGAACACCGTTGCTGCGCCTTGGGGAATGACAACTGTCGGGGGTGGACTTTGTCCATTTTCAATTACGAACGACCAAGTTTCACTCAATTGAGCGCCGGCTGAGTACCCCGCGATAATCATGCCAAACTGCGTCCCGGGGGTCGTGATGCCGAGCTTCGCAAAATTCTCATCAAAAATGAATGTCTGAGCGCGGGAGCAAATCTGTTCGATGGTGTACTTCGTTGGATCCAACTTCCATCCCTTGTGCGCACCGCCGCTATCACCATCGGTGAAAATCTTCCTGAGGTCTTTGATGAGGGGCGAAGTCGACGAATTGCCAATGCTGCCTGCGCCATAAAAAACCGCCCCAATCGGCAACCCCTTGCGCAAATTGAATATCTTATTTCCGTTGTTGTAGACGTTCAGCGTGTTGTCCGTTGCTTTGCTCGGGTCCGAAAGCGTGAGGGCGCTGTCGGATGCAAGCACAACCCCATCATGAACTTGTAGCGCAATAGCTATCGTCAAAATGCCCCCTCGAATCACCTTCTTGTATTGCATCTAGGATGACGGCGGGTGTCGTTACGTCAATGCTCTTGCACGCCGCCGCCGTGACAGCAGGTCCTTGCGGCATGGGGGATGAGGGCAACAATGGGGGCGGGGCAACGGCCGGCATGAATTCGAGCCGACACCACCACGCTGATTCCGTCATTCGCTTGGAATGAGGGACTGCACTTCAGCCCGGCTTTCGAGAACCAAACGCGCCCTCGATCGTTTGGCCGGGGAAGAGGACGGGAATACTGAAAGCAACCCGGTTCACGGCCGCTCGATCCGCTTTTGCATCTGCCCCTAACTCAAGAATAGCTATTTTCAGCTTTGCTCCGCCTCCCGCACCAACAGAAGTGGTGACAGCCATGTCGAAAGAAAGCGCACCCTTATATTCACTCCATAGCCCCGGCTCATTGGGGATAGGATTGAGTTTCATTTTGCTGCCGCTCACTTCAAGGCGGGCAATGGCGTCCGTTATGCCCTCGCTCACCTGAATTATCGCCTCGGCAATGAAGTCCTTGAGTTCTGCCATACCCGCCCCATCGTCTTGATTAGCGCCAGTCGGCGCCCCGCTAAGATGTATCGTCATTCCTTGGCGCCGCACCAGTGGACGATCCACCTGTTTCGGTGCGCTTGGCTTTCTCTCACCTTTGAGGAAAAGTCCGAGTAACGCGGCGCGCCTCGGAGGGACCATGTGCGGACGCTTCAGCCAGTATTTCACCTGGGCGGAGATACACGCCTTTTCATCGCTGCTACCGGCCGCACCGCCTTCGAACCTTGAGCCGCGGTGGACCATCTCCCCTACGCAGCAGGTTGGCGTGATCCGCTCGACGGAGAGTGGCGCCTGGAGCTATTCCGACATGCGTTGGGGGTTGTGGTGCCGTCTTGGTGGTCGAAGCCGCTCAAGGACGTCCCTGCGACGTTCAACGCCCGCGCCGAGACTGTCGCCGAAAAGCCCATGTTCCGATCCGCCTTCAAACAGCGCCGCTGCCTGATACCGGCATCCGGTTTCTTCGAGTGGACGGGCGACAAGGGCAGCAAGCAGCCGTGGTTCATCTCGGCGAAGGAAGGGCAGCCCATGACGTTCGCGGGCCTCTGGGAGACATGGAAAGACCGCGCGACGGGCGAGGTAATGGATAGCTGCACGATGATTGTGCTGGGCGCTAACCAGTTCATGGGCGAGGTCCACGACCGCATGCCGGCGGTGATCCAGCCGCACGACCGCCAGACCTGGCTCGACTTCCCCAGCGGGGAGCTATTGCAGCCGGCGCCAGAGGATCATTTGCAGATGTGGAAGGTGACGCCCGCCATGAATTCGAGCCGCTACCACGAGGCGGATGCAATCGTGCGGATTGAGTAGCGCGGCAACTCGTTGAAAGCTTAAGGCAAGATGCTCAACCAACCTGATATCCCGGTTCCACTGCTGGCAGCGTTTTCCACCAGGGTCACGCTCCCACTCAGAGATACGGCTCGCCTGCTGAACATGGACGAGTCCACCCTTCGTGAGCACGCTCTCGCCGGGAACATCCGGTTCGTGCAGATGGGCCTTGGCACCAAGAGCATCCGCCGAGCTTTCCGCCTCTCCGATGTATTGGAATTTCTCGAAAAAATGAGCCGGGTCGCATGTCCACCTGTCGGCGTGAAGACGCGACGTGTCTCCAGCACGGCGGGTCCAATCCTACTAGGCTTTACGGCGATGCGTGAGCAGTACCAAGCCGAGAAGCGCCAAAAGCAGGAACTGGCAAAGCGGGCTCGACAACGCTGAGCCCGGCGCCCGTGCAACCCGTTGCAAAAAACTTCGCAGATTCCCGTCGCTCGTTAGCGGCTGTAGCTCAGAGGCTCCGCCATGCCTTCTCACCGCAATACCCTTTCGAGGCCGACGCGGCGGTTACTAACGCCGATGGAAGCGGCGGCTTATTGCGGAGCGCCATCTCTGGCGAAGTGGACTGCGGCCTGCCATGTCCGACCCCTGGCAATCTACAGCGGCCGCGGCGGGATTCGATACGATGTCGCAGACCTCGACAAGTGGATCGATAGCCTGAAGGATCCACGGCCTACAGCCGAGGAGTGGTTGGCGAAGCTGGGAAGCACTTCCAATGCCGAAAAGAGATGATGAGGCCCAAGCGGTGCTGAACGTGAAGGCTCACGGCGGCGACGCTGGGCTGCTGGAGTGGAAGAGTTGAAGTCCGGTGCCTCGAAAAGGAAGGCCCTAAACCCCGACGCCAAAGTGAGACCGCGCTAACCACGACACCAATGCGCAATCCGCCCGCCTTGGCCCATTACCCGGCTTAGGCACTCAACGGCCATCCCTAGCCCGTCAGCAGCGCCCGGAAGCCCTTCCCCGGCATGTCGAAGGTTACCATCACGCGCCGGCAACCGCACGCCGGGCACATGAGCCGTTCCGGAAGCCGAGCCAGCGGGAAATCTCGCCCCCGGGTCCAGACGAGCGTTCCCAGATCCAGCTCGACCGTCTGAAGACACGGCCGAGTGCCCTTCTTCGTGCTGGCATCACGCCCTAGACATCGCGCCTTCGCGGTCCAACCCGCTCTGTATGCGTCGCGGAGCGTCTCGACGGCGGGCTCGACCATGGCATCCTCTGTTTCAGCGTTCTTCTTTCGTTCTCATGGCGGGGGGAGTCAAGAGCTACTGGATGCGGGCAGCATCTTGGCTTTCCGCTCAGTCTGAGGGAAATTCGCGGTGCTAATACACCAGGGGGATGGCCCATGAAGCATCCGAAACACGCGGCGCGGACCGCTATTGAGACCGCCCGGCGGGAGCAACTAGCACTGATCGAAGAGGCGGCTGCGACGGACGAAACGCCGCCCAGTAGCTGGGTCGAGCGCGTGTGTCAGCTAGAAACGCGTATCTTTAGCCTCGATTTAGTTGACCAAGCTTCTCGGCCGAAGTCACGCGCTTAGAGGCAGATTATTCCGCATCCGAGAGCAAGCCGCACCGGTGCCGTGGACGGCTTGCCCTTTCGCGGAGAAAACCGTTACGGTCCCTGCCTAAGGATGTAACGCGTCCCAACACCTCGCAACCATAGGTCTACTCTGCCGACTCTGATAGATGAATCGCAGGGCAGAGCGCTCGTCTACGAGGTGCTTATCGCAGCGTCCTTCTTGGCCCAGTGGACTGCGATACAGCATTTTTGCAGGATTTAATGGCGAAGGGCCGCGCGGTCAGCGTTTCGCAGTTAATCCCGCCTTCCGCAATCCAGCATATTGGAGCGTAACATCTGCTAAATTTTCCTGGAGCCACTGCGCCATTGCCTGTTCCTCGTCAAGATTCTGCTCCAGCAACGGAATGGCCTCTTGGAGATTCAGTTCACGCGCAAGGGCGAGCAAAGAATTGTAGGCCGCGATTTCGTAATTCTCGAAAGCGAAATTTGCCAGGCTGTTCTTCAAAATCTCGTCGTCGGCAACAGCGTGGCCTATGGCTCCCATGCCACCGACGACGGACATAACCATGTCTTTGAAGCTGGAATGCGTTTCATTGCGGTCGCCGAGAAGCCGTTCCAACCGTTGGATCTGTCCCTCAGTCTCGGCAATGTGCTGCAAAATTCGAGATGCCACCTTCGGATAATTCCGGATGCGGTTGGCTTGAGGCTGAAGCATGGCCAGAGCCTGATTTTCCATAGCATGTGCGTTACGCAACCCCGTAATGAAGATATCGTGCGTCTCGGCTGCCATCGGTGTTTCCTTTAAAAATGAAAGCTGCACTTGGAGAGGGCGAGATCAACCCCTCTTCTTGGAAGGCCCGGGGGAAATCCGATCAACACCTCCCATATCGCCATTCTTGGTGCGACCAGCCCCGGGACCAGCCCCTAGATCGGCACCGGTCGTGGGATTGGTGTCGGTGTCTGACTGGGTTCGGCCTGCCAACTGCGAAGCCGCTTTCTTGTCACTTGCACTGAGCTCGACGGTCGCAACGCCCTCGCCGCCATCCACGGGCATAACCGCGGCCAGATCGTCTACTCGATCCCACTCATCGCCAGAATTCCAGGGGCCGAAAACGTCGCCGTCACCCTGCGAAGCGTTGACATACATACTGGCGTATCGTTCAACGCCCGGTAGCTTGCCGCTCGGGAAGTTGTTTTCGATGGCGTACAGCGCTTTTTCGAACGATTTCTGGTGAGCGATTTCGCGGGTCATTAGGAACGCGAGCGCGTCCTTTACCCCCGGGTCATCGGTGATGTTGATCAATCGTTCGTACACAATCTTGGCGCGGGCTTCCGCCGCAATATTGGACCTAAGATCAACGGTTGGCTCGCCACGGGAATCGACATATGCGGCTGTCCAAGGAACCCCGGCTGAGTCACACAGAGCGGGAGCGCCGCCAAACAAAATCGACTCTTTGGCCGAGGCGCCGCTACTGCCTACCATTAAATAAAGCTCTGCTTCTTTCAACTGGCCCTCGGCCAGCTGAGCCTTAAGTCCCTTGTTAAGCATGGTGACAATTGAGCCGACGACCTCAAGATGGCTCAGCTCTTCGGTTGCGATATCTAGGAGCATATCCTTGCGACCTGGGTCATCCTCCCCCAGGCCCTGCGTGAAATATCGCATCGCGGCAGCGAGTTCGCCATCCGCTCCCCCGAATTGTTCCATTATCATACAGGCTAATCTGGGGTTAGGCTCTGATACCCGGACCGTATACTGCAAGCGCTTGTTATGCATGAACATTGCTTGATTCCTCTACCCTTGAATAGGGGAAGACTTTTATATTGAATGACCAAGTTATTAAGCTTCGCACAGGCGCAAGTCTGCTTCCAACGCTACTGCTGCAAAGACTAATCTCTATGAGATGCTAGAAGGCAGAGGCCGCGGCCTTGGCCGCCACCTCCGCCCACTTGGTTAGCGCTGACCGCCTTTTTGACCGGCCTCGGAAGCACGTTCAGGGTTTTCAGCGAAGTTGCCGTCCTGCTGGCCGCCGGACTGGCCGTCCTCGTCTTCCTCGGCGCGAGAACCGCCATGCGAGGCCTCCCCGCCCTTGCGACCGGCCTCAGAGGCCAGTTCTCGGTCCTGCGAAAAGCTGCGCTTCTCGTCTGGGACGCTCTGGCCGCCCTTGCTTGCGATATCTCGCTGTTTGTCTTCGTCCATCGACGCAAAGCCACGATTGGACGAGTCCTGGTTATTAGCCATGGTGTGGTTCCTCCATCGGATTTTGAATGCCCGGACATTCACCGAGCCTTGGACTAACTCGCTCTGCGCGGAGGAGTTCAGTCATAATCCGGAACCGTTCTCAACCGTACCGAAATAGCGTCAAAGCCTTCGTCTCGACGCGGCCAGCAATCGGCCATAGTCGGTGGCCTCCCAGCCGGCCCCCGCTCTTATCACCAACCCCAATGTTTCAAGCCTCTGCAAGGCCGCCTTGGCGCCCGAGAGATCCAAATGGCCTAGCTCCAGAGTTCGCAGAAACTGCCACTCGGTAGAAGTGAGGATAAAGGATTCCGTGGACATTGCTGAGCCTCGCTGGCCGCCGGCACATTCCGAGGTCGCCATAGGTTTGTACGGTTCCGTAGAAAGGAACGTCTATACCACCTTGGCGGTTCCTTTACGTCGGGCGAGTGGCGGAGAGGCACATGCCGAGATATTTTTTTCATCAACGGCGCCCTCTCGGTCTCCTTGTCGACCCAGAGGGATCGGACCTCACTGGGGTCGACGCCGCCCGCGCAGAGGCCATCGAGAGCGCACGCGAACTGATGAGCGAGTCCATATTGGATGGATGGGATATTTCAGCACGCTCTTTTGAAGTGGCTGACGAAAACGATCAGATGGTATTCATCCTCGGCTTCAAGGAGGCCTACTCAAGCGAGGGGGCATAGGTTATCCGATAAGGCGCCGGTATTCCGTTTCCGGCACACCGTAAAAGCCTTCAGCACTTTCCTCCAGCCCCTCGCGATCAATAACCGTGATGCGACTCCGGCTAGTGCGAATGTATCCTCGGCCCTCAAGAATATGCATGGCGAGGGTAACGCCAGGCCTGCGTACGCCGAGCATGATAGCAATAAACTCGTGCGTGAGGGGTAACTCGTCGCCTTCGACCCGATCCAGCGACATAAGCAACCACCGGGCCAGACGGCTCTCCAGTTTCTGCCTCACATTCGCGAGCGCTGTGTAGGAGACCTGGGTCAAAAACGCTTGGGCGAAGTGCAGCATGGATGTTCTTATCCCCGGGCGGTCATCCATCAATTGCCGGAAAACGTCCGCTTCGATCCGAAGTCCGGATCCAGGGACTTGGACAAAAACCTCATGGGGGGATCGGTCTGTCCCGAGCACCACCGGGACGCCCGCGAGTCCCTCGTTGCCCACCAACCCGATTTCCGCTCGGCTGTCATGGCCACCAAGCGCCACTACCGAAGCTATGGCATTCTCTGGGAAATATACCGCTTCAATTGCCTTCCCTGGTCTCTGCAGGATCATCCGCATATCGAGGGATATTCGCGTGGCTTTCGGCCATAGGGCCGCCCTGTCCTCAATATCGAGTGCAGTCAGGAGGCGATTGCGCGTCACCGTGCGTTCGGATCCAGCCATCTTGGCCCTTTCTCGGCGCGCATGCACAGCGGTCGTCAGCCGGCTACCCTGAATTGCATCTGGCCTTCATAATATTCCCAATGTCATGGAAAGATATAGCCGTTTTAGCTCGATCAACATTGGTACGGTTTCGAACGATTCTGTCTCAGCGTATATATTCGAACCGAGTTTACGCTTGATCCTCGCGGCGCGATGTCCAAAATATTTGGAACTTGCCCGGCGCTGGGAGGGCGTGATGACACACTATACTTCTGGGCTGATAGAGAACGAAGTTTTGTTGGCGATGGACTCGAACAGCCTTCTGGACGTGGAAATGGCAGTCCAGAAGATTTGTCCGCTTTGCCGAAAAGACGGTGTCAACGATGAGCAAGTTCGGACAGCCCTCATCAATGCTGCCATGCACCGGGGCGCAGGTATAATATTGGCGCGCGCACGCTGACTTATTTTCGTGTCAAAGCCCCCGGATGACAAGGCAAGCCAAGAGTAAAGCTGATGCGTCCAGGGTATGGACGGCGCTTGCAGGACCTGCGGCAGGAGCCGCTTCCGTAGCAACTTCGACAAGCAGGACGTAACTGAGCCAACCTCTGACTGAAAGTTCGTACGATAGCAGACAGTCGTGGAACTTGGCTTCGCGCCAACGTTTATTCCGTCGTTGCATTGAGCAGCATCATAGGAGGAAACGTGATGGCCAATCAGCAGAATACCCGTGGCGGGACGCCGGAGCAGCATGCCGAAGCGGGCCGGCAGAGCCACAAGAACGACGATAAGGGCAGCGGCAGCGGCAAGTCTGGCGGCGAAGGCGGATCGTCCACCCGTGGCGGCACGCCGGAGCAGCATGCCGAAGCCGGCCGGCAGAGCCACAAGAACGACGACAAGGGTGGTTCATCCGGCCGTGGTGGAAGCCGATAAGTACAATCGACAAGGAGAAGCTCGCTTCGGCGAGCTTCTTTTTTGCCGATGCAGTTTTTTTGCGCCCGTCACGCCTAAAGCATGCTGGCGCCAACCGGCCGTCGCAGCTTTGCCAGGCCAATATGGCAAGGCCAGCCTTTCCTGGACCAACAATGCGCCGACATCGGCGATCAGGGGGCGCAATATGGAACGCCCCACACCTGCATTGCGGCGGCGATGGAGCGCACCTGTCGCCGCGGGCATGACCCGCCAAGCTGTTGACACGCTGACCGACAGATGGGTAGAGC
This sequence comes from Kaistia defluvii, assembly GCF_040548815.1. NCBI lineage: Bacteria > Pseudomonadati > Pseudomonadota > Alphaproteobacteria > Hyphomicrobiales > Kaistiaceae > Kaistia > Kaistia defluvii. The sequence continues at coordinate 32,284 of NZ_JBEPSM010000005.1, forward strand.
GGATACGAAAGCGTAGAGCGCGGGTTTTTGTTCCAAGCGAGGATTGCCTCGACAACCACGAGCGCTAGCGCTGGACCGTTTGTTCCCATGTCGCCATTAGCGGCGCGCGAATGGTGCAAACTAGTCCTTCGGGATCATAGGAAACGCCAACCTCGCCTTGGAGCTCCTGCGGTAAAACCTGTTGGATGAGGACGGAACCGAACCCCTGGCTTTCCGGTTGCGCCACTCTGGGTCCACCCCGCTCCCGCCAGACTAGCTCAAAGCCGGGACCGTGTGCGTGCTGGCAGACGTGCCAAGTCACTTTGACAAGACCTTCCGGGACAGACAAGGCGCCATATTTGACCGCGTTGGTCACCAACTCGTGCAGGGCCAGCGAGGTCGCAAGAACGGAACGCGATGTCAGCCGCACTGAGCCTCCGGCAATCTCGAACTGCGCCGAACTGTACGGAGCAACAACCCCAGAAACGACAGCCTCCAGATCGGCACTGTTCCAGCTTCCGCGCGTCAGCAGATCGTGGGCGTTGGCTAGCGAAGTCAGTCGCCTGTAGAAGACCGAAGCCGATTCATGCTCCTCGCCCCGGAACGTCTGTCGCGCAATTGCTTGTACCGTGGCCAAGGTGTTCTTGACCCGATGTTGCAGTTCGCCCGTCAGAACCTGCTGGAGGTGCTCGGCCTCCTTTCTCGCCGAGATATCCCTCGCAATTTTTGATGCTCCAACGGTACGGCCCTGATCGTCGACAATCGGCGATACGGTTAGGGAGACGTCGAGAAGCGTTCCATTTTTATGCACGCGCTTCGTGTCGTGCGGTGGCACGCGTTCGCCGGCTCGAATCTGCTCCATGATGGCCGCTTCTTCCTCAGGGCGATCCGCTGGCACCAACCTTGTGACGGGCGTCCCGACTATTTCGTCGGCAGAATAGCCATAAAGCTCTTCGGCACCTCGGTTCCAACTCGTCACAATCATATTGAGATCAGTGCCGAGAATTGCGTCGTCGGTCGAAGCAATGATTGCTGCAAGTCGGCGCTCGTCTGCAGTCGCGCGGATCCGTTCCGTCGTTTCATTCACGATGCATAAGACACCCACGACCTCGCCCGATGGTTCGCGGATGGGGGAGTAAGAAATGTCGAAGAAGACCTGCTCTGGATAGCCGTGACGCTCGATCTGGAAAGGCCTGTCCTTGGCAGAAATGGTCTCACCCGTGGAAAGGACGTGATCTAGCAGAGGTCTCAGGTCGGTCCATAGCTCAGTCCAATATTCCTGGCCTGGACGCCCAAATGCATGGGGATGCTTGTCGCCTATCGTAGGGGCATACGCGTCGTTGTAGAGGGCGACGTATTCCGGTCCCGCAAAAATCACAATCTCGGCTTGCGCGGGCAGAATGAGCTCAAAGGCTGCACTAAGGCTGGTCGGCCAAGACGATCTAGGCCCGAGGCGCGATTGGGACCAATCGTAGTTGCGTGCGAGTCGGGACATCTCGCCAGCATCTGTTGCGCTTGCTCGAACGCTGCCACACACGGCATTGGTCCCGACTTGCATTTCGATCTGCTCCCCGCGCACTGCCTCATCGCACTTGCTGGAGGATAGTGCAGCCGACATCGTGTTGATACAACACACAAAATCGGTCTCTAAGTCGCTGCGCTGCTAAACCGGGGCGGTCATTCCCGCCGACGAGCCGCTAGCGCCAAGGCAGGGCAACAGCTCCGCCTCGGTTGGGCTCTAGTCTACTCGCCTTGTGCTAGAGGGCCGATGGCGATTTTCGGAGGGACGGGAGAAGGCCGTGAAGCAGATCCGATCAAGTGGGCTTGGCTCAATGAGGCCCGTCACCAGCTGCGCATTTTGACCCACGAAGCAGCTCGGCGACGCGTGCTTTCGCCTGCAGCCCCACTGCCCCCTAATGTCACAATGAGGCCGGAAGCTCTCCGGCGCATCGATATCGATAAAGCGGATCTTCTCGGCGCAACCAGGAGCCGGCACGGCGCACGGTAGGGCTACCGTGTCGCCGTCGATGATGACTATCCGGTTGCCGTCTATGACCTCGGCCTGGGCGACCGCCGGCCATCCAGCCGTGATTACTAGAGCGAGCACCGCAGCCGCGCGGATCATCCGTCGTTCTCGCTAGTCAACTCGTCAGGGGTTTTGCCCTGGTCTGGCGATGCGCGCCGATCAGATAAGCCTATAGAATGTTGGTATTCCGCCCAAACCCTCTCAGCAATGGGGGCGACGGCCCGGTCAGCGCCTCGCATGCGGAGGTGGGACAACAGACTGTCCAGGGACGCAATTTCAGGCATGTTTCCCGCCCGGATCATCGTCCGCGCGTCGGAAATAAAGTCGCCGCGGGGGTCGTCCGCAAATTCGACCCGAAACAGATACTCACGAAACGAAGGCGGGTCGTTCCTCAACCTGACGCCTGGCTGACCGTGGTTCAAGAACTCGATCCCTTGGTATTCGATCACTCGTTGGATCATTTGGACGGTGCTCGCACGGCCGGAAATCGGCGCGGCGCCTGCGGCTTCCATACTTCTGATCGTGTTGACGTGGACGCCCGCTGCTTCAGCTAAGTCCTTTTGCTCAGCGCCCATGAGCGCACGAGCAGCTTTCAATTGGTTTCCGGTTGTCAGCATCTGCTTCTCCTATAACAAAATAGGTACCACACACACAAAGCGGTTGACAACATACAGAGATGGGATATGGTTACCAGACACAGTTAACGGGATTTGAGACACACATGACCCCAGCCCGCCGCGACGTGATCCAAGCCCTCGTCACCGAGCAGAACCGCATCGCTCTGGCTGGCGTGCCGATCGATATTCTGACCATCACCGGCTTCATGACCGACGCCGAGGTCGAGGCTCATCTTGAGCGATACCGGGCTTATGTGCCGCAGGCTCGGCCCGCCCGCACTTCCAAGCGCTCACGCATCGACCGCGCCAAGGCTGCTTGGGCCGCCGAGATTCTCGCCGCCTAACTTTTCCTAGACCCAATCCATGCAAGCGACGGCAACACCTTTGCCGCGAACGGAGAAGCTATGTCTGCCTTCGACCGCGCCGCCATCATGAGAGAAGCCCACGCCACGGCCCGCCGCGTCGCCAAGCCCGGCGAGTATCGCAAGACGTTCGCCTGGGCGCTCCGCAATGCTTGGCACGGCGCGAAAAAGCTCGCCGGCTTCCGGGCCGTCTGGGCAGCCCAGACAGAGGCCCAGCGCCAGCGCATCGACGCCGCCATGGCTATCGAGGCGAAGGAACGCCCCACACCCGTCGATTACGACCGGATCGACGAGATCCGCTGCGCCGCCTGACCTCCCGCAAACACGAGGAAAACCCCATGAGCGTCAAGCCAACCCAATCTGATCGGCGGACGTCGGCTCGCCAGACAGACCTTAATCTGGCCGACACGGCCAACGACCTAGGCCGCCTGATCCGTGCTGCCTTCATGGCTGCCGAGGCGCTGCTGGACAAGGACGACCAAGGCGCAATCCAGACGGTTCTTCACTTCGCCGAGTACAAGCTGGGCGAGATCCAGAATGAGCTGGAGCTGCGGCTGCAGGCCGCGCGAGGTGCAGCATGAAGCGCCTCGCAGATAAGCCGGTCGCGCATCGAGCGCTTTTCGAGCTGGCCTCCGATTACGAAACGGATATGCGCAATCTCCGCGGCTTCGCGGCGATAATCTACGACGCCTTGATGGAAGTTGGCCCGCTGGATCGGGAACGCGTCGAGGGATTGGGTTTCATCGCCTGTGAGCTGGTCCAGGCATCCCGGAAGATGAGCACGCTATGCGACCAGCTCTATGAACTCTCACGGGTGCCGGCATGATGACGCCTGCCCAGAACGCCCCCTCGCCCTTGGCTAGCATCGACGTCCAGCAGTTGCTCGATTTCGTGGAGCACATGCCGGAGCGGTTCACGCCCGTCGTGCAGAACGACCCCGACTGCCCGTTCGCCTACTACGTGTCCAATTCCTGCGTCGACGACGCGCTGCGGGCAAAAGTGTTGGTGATCCCGCCGGATTTCGCCGCCACCCTCAGGGCCTTGGCAAACACCTTCCTGCCCATCGCAGGAGAGGCAGCATGAGCACCGCGCATCAACGCGCCGCGGCGCACATCGACGAAGTCTTCGCCGAAGGTCATTCCATCGTTCTGATGGTGGGCGGCTGGAAAGACGGCCGGGATGCCACCGTCACGAGCTTGGACGTGGCCGAGCCCTACGCACTGAGCCCCGACAAGCTGAAACTGGCGCGGGCCTGGCGCCACGACCGTAAAAGCGACGCACGAGCGCTGAAGGCGGAATTGATCCGCCGGGGGCTGGTGAAATGAGCCTTATCCGCCTGATCCTGCTGCGGCTGCTGTTCAAGGCCGCTTTCAAGCTGCTCGACGCTGAAGAACGCGCCCTGGGACTGGCGCCCATGAAGCGGCCCGAAAGGTGGCGGCAATGACGCATCCTGTCATCCACGCCTATCGGCGCCAGCAACTCGAACTGTGGATAGAGCGGGCCATCGCTCTGCTCGACGCATTGGACGGTGACGCCGACCTGGAGGCCGGCTCGGATCTGGAGCGCGGCGAAACGGAAATCATTTCCGATTTGCCCGGCCTCAGAATAGTTGGCTTGCGCAGGAAGGCCGCGCGGTCATGATCGATAAGATGGGCGCGGAAGTCCCACGCGATCCAGCCATATTCAACGCCACCCAAAATCTAAAGGGGGAAATGATGGGGGAAGGAAAGCCGGTCGGTCTCAATATAGTGGGACATTTCAGATGCTTAGTTCAAGTGGATGGCGGAGGGAGCGGGATTCGAACCCGCGATACGGTTTCCCGTATACACACTTTCCAGGCGTGCGCCTTCAACCACTCGGCCACCCCTCCGTACCAAACGCCTTGCGGCGTGGAAGTCTGCCGGCGCAATATTTCGAGGCGGCGGACGCCTCTTGCTCTCGGCAGGTCCTGCTCTTGGCAAGACAGGCCGTGCGGTATCACGAAGCCAGGGCAAGCCGCAAGGCTTCCGGTGAAAACAGCCGGGGATGGCCGTGTATTAATGGTCGCGGGGTCGGCAAATGTTGCCGAAATCGTACCGCCACACTATCTCTGGACCAGTCGCCGCTGACCGCTCGCGTCAGTCGGGCCGCGACGAGGGATCAAGCCATGTTCACCCTTTTTGTCCGTCTTCTCGGCCTTTTTGCCATCGCCGGCGCGGTGGTGGGGCTGGTGATCGACGGTACCAAGTCGATCGCGGCCTCGACGCTGACCGTAACCCCGCTCGGCCAGGCCTGGTTCGCTTTTGATCCAGCCAGCCTGACTTCGTTCCAGACGGCGGTCGCCACCCATATCGAGGCCTATGTCGGTCCCTGGGTCTGGTCGCCGGTGATCCAGTTTCTGCTGACCTTGCCGACCTGGCTGGTCCTCGGCGCGCTTGGCGCATTTCTCGTTCTCGCAGGCCGGCGCCGGCGCTATCGCTCCATCGTCGCCTGACTTCATCCTACACAAGGAGACTACGCATGAATCTCCTCGACATGTTCCAGCGCAAGGCACGCATGCCGGCGCTGGGCGAGGCCCTGCCTGGCCGCGCGCAACCGATCACCACCCCGGGCGCGCATTTCGTCAATGGCCATCCGATCGCCGGACCCTATCCCGCCGGCATCGAGACGGCGCTGTTCGGCCTCGGCTGTTTCTGGGGCGCGGAGCGCAAGTTCTGGCAGACGGACGGCGTCTATGCGACGGCGGTCGGCTATGCGGGCGGCCTGACACCGAACCCGACCTATGGCGAGGTCTGCAGCGGCATGACCGGCCATAACGAGGTCGTGCTCGTCGCCTACGACCCCGCCGTGATCTCTTATGACGCGCTGCTGAAGCTATTCTTCGAGAGCCACGACCCGACGCAGGGCATGCGCCAGGGCAATGATGTCGGCACGCAGTACCGCTCCGGCATCTATGTCGCCAATGCGGCCGAGCGCAACCGCGCCGAGGCGGCGCGCGATGCCTACCAGGCGGCGCTTTCCGCCCGAGGGCACGGCACGATCACCACGGAAATCCTCGACCGGCCGCCCTTCTACTTCGCCGAGGAAGACCACCAGCAATATCTGGCGAAGAACCCGAACGGCTATTGCGGCCTGGGTGGCACGGGCGTTTCCTGCCCGATCGGCACGGGCGTGGCAGCCCTGTGAGCGAGGTCATCGAAGCGGAGACGGATGACTTCGACACGTTGGTCGGCGACGCAGCCATCGAGGCTTTGGCCCAGGATGGTTATGTCGTCGTCGACGCGTTCTTCAACAACGGACTGGTCGAGGCGCTGGCCGACGAACTGGCGGCGATGGAGGCCTCCGGCGCCCTGACCCATGCGGGAGTCGGCCGTGAGGCGGGACGCCGGCAGGCAGCCGAGATCCGGCGCGCCGCGATCCGCTGGTTCGATGGCGGCACGGGTGCGGAGCGCCGCTTTCTCGATATGGCCGAGCGGCTGCGCATCGCGATCAACCGCCGTCTCTTTCTCGGCCTGTTCGATTTCGAGTGCAATTTCATCGCCTATCCGAGCGGCGGCTTCTATGGCCGGCATCTCGACAGCCTGACCGGTGCTCGCAACCGCGTCGTCTCGATGATCGTCTATCTCGATGCCGGCTGGCAGGCCGATTATGGCGGCACGCTGCGGCTCTGGAAATCGACGGAAGCGGACGCGGCGACGGTCGAGGTGGTGCCGCAGGCCGGCCGGGTCGTGCTGATGATGTCGGAAGAAATCCCGCATGAGGTTCTGCCTTCGCATCGGCCGCGCCATGCCATAGCCGGTTGGTGGCGCGTCAATGCTTCCTCCGGACAGCGGCTCGACACGTCGCGCTGAATTGCCAAGGCGGTCGGACCGACGCCCGACCGCCATCCTTCTCCCAAGCCAATCCGCAGGACGGCGTTTCGGGCGCGCGAGCGCTCGTATGCTTCCGGTCTGCCCCATGCCTTCGCATTTCGAATGGATCGATCGATGACCAGTGCGCTCTTCTCCCCCATCACGCTCGGCGAATTCACCCTGCCAAACCGCATCGCCGTCGCGCCGATGTGCATGTATTCCGCCGATGACGGCTCGGCCAGCGACTGGCATATCCAGCACTGGATGAATCTGGCCATTTCCGGGGCCGGCATGATCACCTTCGAGGCGACCGGCGTCGAGCGGCGCGGGCGTATCTCGCATGGTTGCCTCGGGCTCTATTCCGATCACAACGAGGCGGCGATGGCGCGGGCGCTGGCGGCGGCCCGGCGGGTGGCGGTCCCTGGCGCCGTCTTTGGCGTGCAGCTTGGCCACGCCGGTCGCAAGGCGTCGTCGCAGCTTCCCTGGCTGGGTGGCGGGGCGCTGACCCCCCAGCAGGATGCCTGGCAGACGGTTGGCCCTTCCGCCATTCCCTTCGGCCCCGGCTGGCCGACGCCCATCGCCCTGGACGAGGCCGGCATCGAGCAGATCGTCACGGCTTTCGTCGACGCGGCCAAGCGGGCGGAGCGGGCAGGGCTCGACTTCGTCGAACTGCATGGCGCGCATGGCTATCTGCTGCATGAATTCCTGTCGCCGATCTCCAACCAGCGCAGCGATCGCTGGGGCGGCAGCCTGGAAAACCGGATGCGGTTGATCGTGACGGTGGCGAAGGCGGTGCGCGCGGCGCTGCCGCAGCGGATGTTCGTCGGCGTGCGCCTTTCGGCCTCGGAATGGGTCGAGCGCGACAGCTTCCATGTCGACGAGGCGGTCGAGGTCGCCAAGGCGCTGAAGGCGGTGGGCGTCGTCTATATCTGCGCCTCGACCGGCGGCAACGCCCATGACGCGAAGATCCCGATCGGGCCGCTCTATCAGGTTGAATTCGCGGAAAAAATCCGCGCTGGCGCCGATATCGTCACCCGCGCCGTCGGGCTGATCACCACCCCGGCCGAGGCGGAAGGGCTTCTGCGCGACGGCCGGGCCGACATGGTGGCGCTCGCCCGCGCCATCCTCGCCGATCCGCGCTGGCCCTGGCGCGCCGCCTATGAGCTGGGCGCGGAGGCCTATGCCCCGCCGCAATATCAGCGCAGCCTGACGACCATGAAGCACTGGGTCGCCGAGCCGGACGACGCGTAGGGCGCCAAGACGAAAACGGCCGCTTCGAGGGGATCGAAGCGGCCGTTTCCTGTTAGCACCCCGTTAACCCTAGTGCAGCGTTCCGGTCACCGGCGCGTCGGCGGGGTTCTCGATGTCGGCCGGCGGGGCGGCGTCATAGGCCATGGGCACGGTGGCCGGCTCCGGCGTCATGCCGGGAGGCGCGCCGATCAGCACCTGGCGGCATGCTGCCGGCAGGTCGGCCAGCAGCATCGGCCGCGGCTTGACGGCGGGCTTGGTCGGCTTGGTCGGGGTCTTCGGCGGCTTGGGCGGCTGCAGCCAGGCGTCGAGCTCCGGTCCGCAGCCATCGCCCGGAGGCGGCGCCTTCTGCGGCACGCAGCTCGCCATGCCGGGCGGGCAATCCAGCCGGACGTGGAAGTGGTAGGTGTGGCCCCACCAGGGGCGGACCTTGTTGAGCCAGCCGCGATCACCGCGTGTATCCTCGCAAAGCGCCTTCTTGATCGCCGCGTTGACGAAGATGCGCGCCACCCTGGGATCGAGCGCGGCGCGGCGGATCAGCTTGACCTGGCCCTGCGTCCAGACCGAGCGGTCGATCACACGGGCCTTCTCGTTGACCATTGAGGTCGCCGACATCTTCTCGCGCTCCTCGCGCGAAAGCAGGCGGTTGGGCATCGGCGTCAGCCAGAGGTCGACATCGAGGCCGATCTGGTGGCTGGCATGGCCTGTCAGCGCCGGGCCGCCGCGCGGCTGGCCCATGTCACCGACCAGAAGACCCGGCCAGCCATCCTGGCGCTTGGCGTCATGGGCGAGCTTTTCCGTGAAGGCGATCAGCTCCGGCGTGCCCCAGTTGCGGTTGCGCGACAGGCGCATGGCCTGCCAGTCCTTGCCGTTGACAGGCAGGGCGACGGCGCCCGCGAGGCAGCCCTTGGCATAGGAGCCGATGGCGCGCGCCTCGAGCGGGATCGGCGTCTTGACGTCGCTGAACAGGATCTTGGCCGGTGTCGTGTCGATCGATTCCGCCATGGCGGGCGCGACGGCGAAAACCGGCAGCAGGATCGAAAGCGCCAGCGCGCGGATCGGCTTTTTCAGCATGATGACACCTTCCTGGTCAGCGCTCCCCGGGGCGCAGTATCGCCGATCAATCTTGACGATCCGTCAACCATTCCAGGTCGGACGCCAGCGGCTCGCTTTGGACGAATATTCCAGTTTGGCAGGGGAGGGAGGACAATAGCGGAATGATATGGCGGGAATGGCGCGAATGGAGCGACTTCGTTCTCCGAACCCGCCGGATTCCGCGATTGACCGGTTGCGCGGCCATGCGATACTCGCGCTGGATAAAAGAGCCGGCCCCTCCGCGGTCGGCCCCATGCATCGAGGGCGCAACCAAAATGGCACTCAATCTGGGGGACGTGGTCCCCGATTTCACCGCCGACACGACCGAGGGCAAGATCTCGTTCCACGAGTGGCTCGGCAATGACTGGGGCGTTCTGTTCTCGCATCCGAAGAACTTCACCCCGGTCTGTACCACCGAGCTCGGCGCGGTCGCCAAGCTGAAGCCGGGTTTCGAACGGCGCGGCGTCAAGGTCATCGGCCTTTCCGTCGACCAGCTTTCCAATCACGGCCAGTGGATCGACGACATCCGCGACGCCACCGGCGCGACGCTCAACTTTCCGCTGATCGCCGACCACGACAAGAACGTCGCCAACCTCTACGGCATGATCCATCCGAACGCCTCCGACACCACGACGGTCCGCTCGGTCTTCGTCATCGGTCCCGACAAGAAGCTCAAGCTGACGCTGACCTATCCGGCATCGACCGGGCGGAATTTTGACGAGATCCTGCGCGTCATCGACAGCCTGCAGCTGACCTCGAAGTTCTCGGTGGCGACGCCGGTCGACTGGAAGCAGGGCGAGGACGTGATCATCGTCCCCTCGGTCTCCGACGAAGCGGCCAAGGAGAAGTTCCCGGGCGGCTGGAAGACGCTGAAGCCCTATCTGCGCGTCGTGCCACAGCCCAAGGTCGGCGAATCCGTCTGATCACCGGGTCTGTTTCGAAAGGGCGTCGGCTCCGGCCGGCGCCCTTTTTGTTTGCGGCGGTTTCGGGCCGCCCCCTGTCCGAGCCGTGCTGTCCGATCGACATCCTCCACCATCATCCTGAGTGTCTGGCCCGTAATTCGACAAGCGATGCCGATTTCTCCATTCGAGCCGCGTTGCCCTTACCTCTCCCTGAGGGAGAGGTCGGAGCGAAGCTCCGGGTGAGGGTTTAGGAAACTTGTCCGAGAGCCCGTAAACCCTCACCCGCCGGCCTGCGGCCATCGACCTCTCCCTCAGAGAGAGGTGAAGGAAGGGCATTTCAGACCAGGTTAGTGAGGAGGTTCAAAACTGCCTCCCCTCTTCGATCAGGGAATACGGGCCATCATCCTGAGGTGCTTCGCGTCAGCGAAGCCTCGAAGGAGGGTTCAGTGTGGCACCGAGACTGAATACGAAGTCGAGGGGAGTCCAGCCGTCCTGTCCTGGCATTCCCTGGACCCTCCTTCGAGGCCCGGCTTCGCCGGGCGCCTCAGGATGATGGGAGAGGGTGGCCTGCCATGCTCTCAAAATACTCGACAGGCCGAACGAAGGTCCGCCACGCCAGTCCTCAGGAAATCGCCTCGATCTCGGCGTCCTGGCCGGCGATGACGACCTCGTCGCCGACGCCTTTTCCAAGCACCGCCTGCGCCAGGGGCGAGACATGCGACACGGTTCCCTGGTTGGGATCGGCCTCGTCCTCGCCGACGATGCGGTAGGTCTGCCGCCGTCCGTCCTCGCGCAGGATCGTCACCGTGGCGCCGAACTGGACCGTGTCCGGGTCGTCCGGAGGCGGGATTGGTTCCGCGCTGATCCGGCGTTGCTCCCAATAGCGCTGGTCGCGACCCAGGGCGGCCAGGGCCATCCGGTCGTCCTCGGCCCGGGCGACGGCAATCGCCTCGGCCAGGCGGGCCAGTTCCGCCTCGATCGCCGCCAGCCCTTCCCAGGTCACCAGATTGGGGTGCGGCGAGACCGGGCGTTCCGGCAAGCCGTCATCGCCATGGTCGGCGTCATCTTCCTTGACGAAAGCTCTGCTCATGCCGCGATGGTAGGGCGCGGGGTCCGCTCCGTCCACATCCGTTCTGGCGGGTGGCTCGAAGAAGGCCCTCGCGGGCGGGCCTCCGCCGAAAAATTTCGCTCCAGGTGCAATCCGGCGTGGCTATGGCGGCGCGCAAAAAACCGCTAAGGGAAGCAGCCCCTCCGTCAGATCAACCGGCCTGCCTCATGACATCCACCCCTGCTGGCGCGTTCGCGCCGATCGCCGTCCTCAGCGACCGCGCCGGTCTTGGCGACGCGCTCATGGTCTGTCCGCTGATCTGGGCCGTGGCGCAGCGCTATCCCGGCCACCCGATCTGGTGGATCTCGTCCTGCCCGGACCGGCTGACCCGGCCGGTGCATGAACTGGTCGCCGACATCGCGCCGAATTTCGTGCACTTTCCGCGGGCGCGCTACTGGCCGGTGCCGGTCATCTCGGCGCTGCTGAAGCTGCCGCGCTTCCACCGGGTGTTCGACGTGCGCTCGCGCGTCGGCGACGTGCTGCTGGCGCGGCTGTTTCTGAAATCCGGCGGGTTCCAGAGCAGCATTCCGATCGGCAAATTCCACCGGCCCTCGCTGATCGTCGATCGCAGCTGGTCGACGATCGAGGCGGACGCCGGCCAGAAGCTCGACTGGACGGTGTCCGCGCGCGACGGCTTCCATCTGCCGCCACAGGCGCTGGCGCTGGCGGCGGAATTGTTTCCGGCAGGCCGCCGCCATGTCGGCATTGCCGTGACGACCAAGGGCGGCAAGGGCTGGCCGGTGCCGCACAACATCGCCTTCGCGAAGCTGCTGCTCGCCGAGGGGCTGACGCCGGTCTTCTTCTCCGGCCCGTCCGAGCGCGAGGAGATCGCGGCGATCCGCGCCGGCGTGCCGGAGGCGCTGTTCACGCCGGCGCGCTATGACGGCGAGGCCGAGAGCGTCTATCGGCTGGAACTGACGGCGGCGAGCGCGCGACGTATGGAAATCGGCGTCGCGCCGGATACCGGGCTCGGCCATCTGATGGGCATCTCGCTGGTGCCGATGGTGAGCCTGTTCGGCCCCGGACAGCCGGAACGCTGGGCGCCGCAGGCGGTCCGCAACACCATCGTCCAGGCTCCCGAGATCGACGGCCGACGCGACATGAAGTCGATCGAGCCGGCTGCGGCGCTGAAGGCCGTTCTCGACATGCTGCGCGGGTAGGTTTTTGGGCTCCGCCTCTCCAGTGGGGAAAGGTGGACGGCGAAGCCGGCGGGCGAGGGCGTAGGGAATTCTCCGGAGAGGCCTCAACCCCTCACCCGGACCTGCGGTCCGACCTCTCCCCAGGGAGAGGTTAGGGGTGACTCGGTTGAAGCGATTGCTACTCCCCTTGGCAGGCTGTGGCTCGGCGTTAGCCCCACTCTCGCCGTCATCCCGGGCTTGACCCGGGATCCATCCAGCCGAGGCGTGTTTCGTCAGGATGCATGGCGCTTCGCGCTTCGCTGCGATGAGGCTTCGCATGGCTGCCTCTCCCTTGTTGCAAACACCTCCCCAGAACCCGGCTGCATGGATCCCGGGTCTTCGCCCGGGATGACGCCGGAGGGTGGGATGCATGGGAGCCAGGGTGATAGACGCCGCGAGTGCAGCCGACGCGTAGTCGTCGGAGTTCACTTCACTTCACCTCTCCCGTCGGGAGAGGTCGACGGCGAAGCCGGCGGGCGAGGGCGTAGGGACCCCCCCGGAAAGGCCTCAACCCCTCACCCGGACCTGCGGTCCGACCTCTCCCCATGGGAGAGGTGAGGGGTGGCTCGGCTGATACAATTGCGACTCTCTTGGCAGGCTGTCGCTCTGCGTCAGCCCCACCCTCGCCGTCATCCCGGGCTTGACCCGGGATCCATTCATCCGAGGCATGTCTGGTCGGGATGCGTGGCGCTTCGCTGCGATGGGGCTTGGCATGCCTGCCTTTTCCTGTTGCGAACACCGCCCCAGAACCCGGCTGCATGGATCCCGGGTCTTCGCCCGAGATGACGCCGGAGGGTGGGGATGCATGGGAGCCAGGGTGATAGACGCCACGGGTGCAGCCCACGCGTGATCGTCGGAGTGCACTCTCCTTCACCTCTCCCGTGGGCAGAGCTCGACGGCGGAACCGGCGGGTGAGGGCGTAGGGAATTTTCCGGAATGGCCTCAACCCCTCACCCGGACCTGCGGTCCGACCTCTCCCCAGGGGAGAGGTGAAGGGCGGCTCGGCGAGAGGTGAGGGCAATCCAGGATGCCGTTCTGCAGCGCTCCGCTCTCCAAGATCCTGAGGCGCTTCGCGCAGCGAAGCCTCGAAGGACGCACCGCCTGACAGCAAATCCTGATGGCGCCGCTCTGCGTGCTTCGAGCCGGTCCTCCGGGCAACCTCAGCAGGATGAGGGTGGTTTCTCCCAGAGAGGAGGAATCCTCAAAGAAAAACGGCCGTCCCGAGGGGATCGGAACGGCCGTGGAACCTGCAAAAAGGGCTGGGCGGCTCAATCGTCCATCTTCAGGGCGGCGATGAAGGCTTCCTGCGGGATGTCGACCTTGCCGAACTGGCGCATCTTGCGCTTGCCTTCCTTCTGCTTGTCCAGAAGCTTGCGCTTGCGCGTGATGTCGCCGCCATAGCACTTCGCCGTCACGTCCTTGCGCATGGCGCGCACGGTCTCGCGGGCGATGATCTTGCCGCCGATGGCGGCCTGGATCGGGATCACGAACAGATGCTGCGGGATCAGGTCCTTCAGCTTCTCGCACATGGCGCGGCCACGGCGCTCGGCCTGGGTGCGGTGAACCAGCATCGACAGCGCGTCGACCGGCTCGGCATTGACCAGGATCTGCAGCTTCACCAGGTCGCCCGGCTTGTGGTCGGTCAGGTGGTAATCGAACGAGGCATAGCCCTTCGAGATCGACTTCAGCCGGTCGTAGAAATCGAACACGACTTCATTGAGCGGCAGGTCGTAGGTGACCATGGCGCGCGAGCCGACATAGGAGAGGTCGGACTGGATGCCGCGCCGCTCCTGGCAAAGCTTCAGGATCGCGCCGAGATATTCGTCCGGCGTCAGGATGGTCGCGCGGATCCAGGGCTCCGAGATTTCGCGGATCTTCATCACGTCCGGCATATCGGCCGGATTGTGCAATTCGACCTCGCTGCCATCGGTCAGGGTGATCTTGTAGATGACGGATGGCGCGGTCGCGATCAGGTCGAGGTTGAACTCGCGCTCCAGCCGCTCCTGGATGATTTCCAGATGCAGCAGGCCGAGGAAGCCGCAGCGGAAGCCGAAGCCGAGCGCGGCCGAGGATTCCATCTCGAACGAGAACGACGCATCGTTGAGGCGCAGGCGCCCCATCGCGGCGCGCAGTTCCTCGAACTGGGCGGCATCGGCCGGGAACAGGCCGCAGAACACCACCGGCTGCGCCGGGCGGAAGCCGGGCAGCGGCTCTGCCGTCGGCTTCTTGTCGTCAGTGATGGTGTCGCCGACGCGGGTATCCGCCACTTCCTTGATCGAGCCGGTGAAGAAGCCGATCTCGCCGGGGCCGAGGTCGTCGACGGGAACGAGCTTCGGCGTGAAATAGCCGACGCGCTCGACTTCGTAGACGGCATCGGCGCGCATCATGCGGATGCGGGCGCCCTTCTTCAGGCGGCCGTCGATGATGCGGACCAGCACGATGACGCCGAGATAGGCGTCGTACCAGCTGTCGACCAGCAGCGCCTTCAGCGGCGCGTCCGGGTCGCCCTTGGGCGGCGGCAGGCGGGTGACGACGGCTTCGAGCACATCGGGAATGCCGATGCCGGTCTTGGCCGAGATCAGCACGGCGTCGGACGCGTCGATGCCGATCACTTCCTCGATCTGCGCCTTGATGCGGTCGGGTTCGGCCGCCGGCAGGTCGATCTTGTTCAGGATCGGCACGATCTCGAGATCGTTGTCGATCGCCTGGTAGACGTTCGCCAGCGTCTGCGCCTCGACGCCCTGCGACGCGTCGACGACCAGCAGCGCGCCTTCGCAGGCGGCGAGCGATCGCGACACTTCATAGGCGAAGTCGACGTGGCCGGGCGTGTCCATCAGGTTCAGGATGTAGGTCTTGCCATCCTTGGCCTTGTAGTCGAGCCGGACGGTCTGGGCCTTGATGGTGATGCCGCGCTCGCGCTCGATATCCATCGAGTCGAGCACCTGCTCCTTCATCTCGCGGTCGGTCAAGCCGCCGGTGGCCTGGATCAATCGGTCGGCAAGCGTCGACTTGCCGTGATCGATATGGGCGACGATGGAGAAATTGCGGATGTTGTCTTGCGGCACGGTGCTCATGGCGCGCTCAATAGCATCAAGGTTGTTGGCCGCAAAGCGCTGAAACGGGCCTTTTCAACGCCGGTCCGCATGAAGCACGCCGAGCGTGGCCGCGCGGGCGACGATCCGGTCGGCCAGTTCCGCCACCAGCGGGCGCGAAAGCGCGTCCGGCGTGCCCGCGACAAGGGCGGAATCGCGCCAGATGACGGGCATGTCGATCGGCGCCAGGTCGACCAGCCGGCCGCTCGCGAGGTCCTCCGTGATCGAGGCTTCGAGCAGATGGCCGATCGCCGCGCCATGCTCGATCAGCGCGCGGCCGGAGGAGAAAAGAACCTGCGAGCTGGTGCGGGCCCGGTGGCGCAGCGACTGGATCGCATCCGGCGTCACCTGCCACCAGAAGAAGGACAGGAAATGCGGCGCCACCGCGAAGATGCGGTCGAGGGTTGGCTGCGGCCCGATCTCTCGGGCCAGCATGGGCGAGGCGGCCAGCACCGCCTTTTCGCGCAGCAGCGCGACCGGTTCCAGCGCCTCGAGCAGCGGATCGAAATTCGGCCAGCCGATGATGGCGAGGTCGATGCGCCGGTCATGCAGCCATTCGGCGATGTCGCGGTGGCGGCCTTCCTCGAACTGCAACTCGACGCGCGGATGGGCGCGCATGAACTCGACCACGGCCGGCGTCGCCAGCGGCTCGATCAGGCTGCGCAGCGAGGCGAAGGCGATGCGGCCGCGATCGACGCTGCGCATCGCGTCCTCGCTTTCGAGCAGGGTCGCGAGCACCCGGCGGGCATAGGGCAGGAAGGTGGCACCGCGCTCGGTCAGCTCCACCTTGCGGCCTCGCGTGAACAGCGCGCCGCCGACATGGGCTTCCAGCGCGCGGATGCGCATCGAGATCGTCGCCTGGGTGACGTTGAGCCGGGCGGCCGCTTTGGTGAAGCTGCCGTCGCGCACGATCCGGTCGAAACTGCGGAGCTGGTCGATATCCATAAGTATTTTTTATGTGATGCTTCAATATTTCCTATTATCGTAGTTTATCATTGACAGAAGCGATGCCAAAGCCTGTTTTTGGGGGAGAGAAAGAACCCTGGAGCCATGATGGCCTCGATCCTGAAACTGGACGCTGCCGCCGCGCGGGCGGCGATCCCGCAGCTTGCCGACATCCTCGTCGACGCGGTGGCGCATGGCGCCTCGGTCAATTTCATGGCCGGCTTTTCGCAGGCCGAGGCCGAGCGATTCTGGCAGGTCCAGATGGAGGCGATCGAGGCCGGCGGCCGCGAGCTGCTGGTGGCCGAGACCGGGGGCAAAATCGTCGGCACGGTGGTGGTGACCTTCGCGCCGCAGCCCAACGGGCCGCACCGGGCCGAGATCGGTAAGATGCTGGTGCATTCGGGCGCCCGCCGGCAGGGCATCGGCAGCGCGCTGCTGCAGGCGGCGGAGGCTGCCGTGCGCGCCTCGGGCCGGACGCTGGCGCATCTCGATACGCAGACCGGCTCGGCCGGCGAGGCGCTGTACCGGGCGCATGGCTGGATCGAATATGGCGTGATGCCCGGCCATTCCTTCACACCGGACGGCACGCTTGCCTCGGCGACATTCTTCTACAAGCAGGTTGGACCATGACGACGATCCGCCCGGCCACCGAGGCCGACCTTTCCGCCATCCTCGCCATCTACAACGATGCGGTGGTCAACACGGCGGCGATCTGGAACGACGACATCGTCGATCTCGACAACCGCGTCGCCTGGTTCCGCACCCGCACGGGGCAGGGTTTTCCGGTGCTGGTGGCGGTCGAGGGCGACCGTGTGCTCGGCTATGCCAGCTATGGCGACTTTCGCGCTTTCCAGGGCTATCGCTTGACGGTCGAGAACTCGATCTACGTCGCCGGCGATGCGCGCGGCAAGGGAGCCGGCTCGGCGCTGCTGGCGGCGCTGGTCGACGCGGCGCGGGCGCAGGGCAAGCACATGATGGTCGCCGGCATCGAGGCCGGCAACGACGTCTCGCTGCGCCTGCACGCGAAGCAGGGCTTCATCGAGACGGCGCGCATGCCGGAGCTCGGCTTCAAGTTCGGCCGCTATCTCGACCTGGTGTTCCTGCAGAAGACGCTGGATTAAATCGCCAGGGCGCGTAGGGACACTCGGACTGGACGTCGACAGGCAGAACTCCGTCATCCTCGCGCAGGCGAGGAGGTGGATTCACATTTGAAGTGCAACACTTGTTGTGAGAAGGCCTCGGCCGGGGTTTGGAAGCCGAGGCATTTGCGCGGCGTGTTGTTGTAGGCGGCCATCATGCCCAGCAGCGTGCCGCTGTCGAGGGTGGCGAGATCGGTCTTGCGCGGCAGGAAGCGACGCATGCGGCCGATGGCGTTCTCGATGCCGCCCTTCTGCCACGGCGCGTGCGGATCACAGAAATAGGTGTCGATGCCGATGGCGCCGAGTTCATAGTGGCGGGCGAACTCGGTGCCGTTGTCGAAGGTGACGGTCTTGCGGCAGGCCGGCGGCAGGGTCTGCAAGGCCGCGGTCAGCGCACCGGCGACCGGCTCGGCCCGCTTCGACGGCAGCGGGCTGCCGATCAGCACCCGGCTCATGCGGTCGTGCAGAAACAAGAGGTTCTGGCCATAGCGAGCAAAGGCCATCAGGTCGGCCTCCCAATGGCCGGGCGTCTGGCGGTCCAGCACGTCGCGAGGCCGCTCGGCCAGCGGCACCCGATGGCGCATATGCAGGGCCGGACTGCCGCCCTTGCGGGCGCGCCAGCCGCGCCGCGACTTGGCCCGGGGCAGGTAGTTGCGCCAGGTGAAGTCGTTGTGACGGCGGATCTGGGCATAGACGAAGCGATAGATGCTCTCATGGCTGAGGCGCATCGGGCCGTCGCGCCGGAGCCGGCCGGCGATCTGCTCGGGCGACCAGCCGGTCTTCAACTGGCCGAGCACCCGCTCGCGCAGGGCGGCATCGCGATCGAGCCGGCTGCCATTCCAGCGCCGCGCCTGCGTCTGGGCGTCGGCATAGAGCGGTTGATAGCCCACCTGGCTGCCGGTGTTGCGCTTCAGTTCCCTGGCAATGGACGATGGCGCGCGACCCAAAGCTGCAGCGATCTTCCGGATCGAGGCGCCTTCGTCTGATAGACGGGCAATCTCGATCCGCTCCTCAAGCCCGAGCTGGCTGTACTCTCGTCCCATCGCAACACCTTAAGCTGGTGTTGCACTTCGTTTGTGAACTTAGGGGATCCATGCCGCCGTGCCATCGGGCGCTTCACGCGACAGTCAACCCGGCTGAATGGATGCCGGGTCTCTGCCCGGGATGACGGCGAGGGTGGGGCCGGCGAGGGTGGGACTGGGCAAGTCGAAGGGGCTATGCCCCCTAGATCGCCAGCGCCCGGGCGCGCATGGCGAGCGCGGCGCCTTCGGCGACGGCGGCATAGGCGACCGCCTTCTTGCGGAAGGCGATGAAGGCCGGGTGCACTTCCTTGGCCACCGGGCTCGATTCACCGACCTCGGTGAGTACCTCGGCCGAGGTCTTGGCCAGTGCGTCGATCACCGGGTTCGGGAAGCTCTTCACCACCGTGCCGCGCTCGACCAGCATCGGCAAGGCGGCGATGTTGTTGGCGGAGAAATCGGCCGAGACTTCCGTCGCCGAGGCCAGCGCGGCCGAGCGCACGACGGCGCGCAGGTCGTCTGGCAGCGTCTCGAACGCGGTCTTGCCGACCATCAGCTCCAGCGCGGTGGCCAGCTCATGGAAGGCCGGCATGTAGCAGAAGGGCGCGGCGCGCGGCAGGTTGAGCGCCAGATCGTTCCACGGGCCGACCCATTCGGCCGCGTCGATCGTGCCGGATTCGAGCGCTGCGGCGATGTCGCCCTGCGGCAGCAGGACCGGGCTGGCGCCGAGCCGCTTCAGCACGTCGCCGCCGAGGCCGGTGATGCGGATGGTCAGGCCCTTGAAGTCTTCCGGCGTCCGGATCTCGCGCTTGAACCAGCCAGCCGCCTGCGGTCCGGTCGAGCCGACATAGAAGGGCAGCACGCCGAACGGCTCATAGGCCTTTTCCCACAGGATCTGCCCGCCGCCAAAGGCCAGCCAGGCAATGTGCTCGTTCGCCGTCAGGCCGAAGGGCACGCCGGAGAAATAGTGGAAGGCCGGGTCCTTGGCGGCCCAGTAATAGGGCGAGCCATGGCCCATCTCGGCCTTGCCGGTCGAAACCGCATCGAACACCTGGCCCGGCGCCACGAGGTCGCCGGCGTCGAACACCTGGACCCTGAGCCGGCCGTCGGAAAGCGTGCCGATCCGCTCGGCCAGGCGCTGGGCGCTGACGCCGACACCCGGCGTATCCTTCGGCCAGGCCGTCGCCATCTTCCAGACAAAGCTTTCGGGGCTGCGCGCGACCGAGGGCGCGGCGAGCGGCGTCTCGGCGAGAACGGGGGAGGCCAGCGATACCGCGACGCTCGATCCGAGCCCGGCCGCGCCCAGCCGGAACAGTTGTCGTCGTCCAATATCCGCCTTGTCCCGCGTCATTTCATTCTCTCTCGATCCCCTCGACATGCGCTATTGCAGCCTATCAGTGCTGAATGACAGCTGAACACTTATCTGGCCAGCGTGAACAGAAATCTGTCCGATCCGGACATTGACGCGGGCCCGCGCAAAGACCAGTTTCACGGCATGCAGAATATCCGGCGTCTCGTGGCTCTTGTCTGGATCATCCTTAGCGTGCTGGTGCCCGGCGGCGCCGGCCCGGCCATGGCGATGGATCATGCGGGCCAGCCGGATTGTCCGCATGCCGCGCCAGTCATCCACGCCGCCGCGACGAGCCAGCTCGGCGTTCCGGCGCATCGCATGGCCATGGCGTCGGGCGGCCCTGCCAGCCACACGCCGGCCGCCCCGATGGCGATGCCGTCCTGCTGCGTGGCGCTGCCGGGTTTCGCGCTTTTCGTCGAGGCGATGCCCGAGCGTCTCGCCGCTCCCGGCGCTGCGCCGCGCCCGCTTTCCGACGTCATGCCGGCCCAGCGCGCCATCGGCCCCGACCTGCCGCCGCCCCGCGCCTGATCGTTTTTCCTTCCGCCATCGATGCGTCGGCGCGTGCGGGCCGCGACGCCGCCTGTTCCTGCCCGCCTCATGCAATGAGAAAACGATCATGACGTATTTTGGAAAACTGGCGGCCGCTGCCGTCTTCACGCTCGCCATCCTGCCGGCCTCGGCCGAGGAGACGATGGATCATGGCCAGATGGACCATGGCGCGATGTCGTCGGAAAAGCCGGGTGACAGCGCCTCGACCAAAGCCTTCCGCGCCGCCGACAAGGCGATGATGGAGGGCATGGCGATCGACTATTCCGGCAATGCCGACGTCGATTTCATCCGCGCCATGATTCCCCATCACGAGGGCGCGGTCGCCATGGCCGAGATCGAGCTGAAATATGGCAAGGACCCCGAGGCGCGCAAGCTCGCCGAGGCCGTCATCCGGGCCCAGAAGGAAGAGATCGCCTTCATGAAGGACTGGCTCGCCAAGAACAGCAAATAATAAGCCGTAGAAGAGAGGAGATCGCGGCCGCCCGAATAGCGGCCGCGATCTTGCCGGAACCCGCCAACGATTTTTGATCCGACCCGCGCCGGGAGATTGACACTTGCAACGCGCGGATGTTCCCTCCGTGAACGGGGGACGTGCGATGCCGTCGTGGCTTCGCTGGGATCGGATGTCATCGCGACATCAAAGGGAGATCGGCACTATGAAGATGCGATCCACATTGATCTTGGTGGGCGCCAGCCTATCCTTGGGGCTGTTCGCGGCGACCTTGCCGGCATCCGCCGCCACCAAGTCGGCCGCCATGCAGAGCTGCAGTGACGACTGGGCCAAGATGAAGGCCGACGACAAGGTTCCGGCCGGCCAGACATGGCCAAAATTCTGGAGCCAGTGCAGCAAGGATTACGCCGCCGCGCATCCAGACGACAGCGACGCCGCGACCGCCGCCAAGGCGCCGGCCGCTCCCGAGCCGAAGGCCGCCGCGAAGTCGACCGCGAAGGCCGCTACCGGCAAGGCCGCTGCGGAGGCCAAGCCGGCTGCGGCCAAGTCGGCCGCCATGGCGTCGTGCAGCGACGACTGGGCCAAGATGAAGGCCGCCAACAAGGTTCCGGCCGGCCAGACCTGGCCCAAATTCTGGAGCCAGTGCAGCAAGGATTACGCCGCCGCCAATCCGGACGCGACTGCCCCCGCCAAGCCGGGCAAGGCAAAGGCTGCCGCGACCGATGAGGAACTCGGCATGGCGCTGCCGGATCCGGACGCCGCCGCCAAGCTCGACGCGACCAAGACCACTGCCGGCAAGAAGCCGATGACCCCGGGCCAGCAGGCCGCGGTCGTGCGCATCCGCGCCTGCGGCGCCGAATGGCAGGAAAAGAAGAAGGCCGGCACCCTGCCGCAGGGCGCGAAGTGGCCGCAGTACTGGAGCGACTGCAACAAGCGCCTGAAGGCAAAGGGGCAGTAGACCGCTCCCGGTTCGGCCGTCTCGCCGCCCCGCGCGCTCGAGACGGCCCCACCGCTCAAGCTTCTTTCACCTCTCCCTGAGGGAGAGGTCGACGGCCGCAGGCCGGCGGGTGAGGGTTTACGGCCTCTCCGGATGATCTCCTAAAACCGCAACCGGGGCTTCCCCGCTCGATTGGAAATCGGCCTGCTTGTCGAAGGACCGGCCAGACATTTGGGTGTTCCCTGGACCCTCCTTCGAGGCCCGGCCTCGCCGGGCACCTCAGGATGATGGTCGGGGCTGTTGATCGCGACCCAAGGGGAAGCGCGAGCGTCGACGCGCCCTTCCGAACCGGAGATGAGACTGGAGATCGCAGGCTGGAGAGATGCGCGCGGCGTCCCGACCTGCTAGGACGTCTCGAAACCTTTTCTTAACCACGAGCCTGCCTTGACCGAATCATCCGCCCCCGCCGATCAGCTCTTCACGGTCCGCGACTTCCTGCGCTACGCCGTCAGCCGCTTCAACCAGGCCGGCCTGGCCTTTGGCCATGGCGCCTCGACGGCGTTCGACGATGCCGCCTTCCTGGTGCTGGAAGGCCTGAAGCTGCCGATCGACACGCTCGAGCCCTTCCTCGACGCGCGCCTGCTCCCCGAGGAGCGCACGCGCCTGGCGGAGCTGATCGAGGCGCGGGTGACCACCCGCAAGCCGACGCCCTACCTGCTCAACCGCGCCTATATCCAGGGCGTGCCGTTCTTCGTCGACGAGCGCGTGATCGTGCCGCGCTCCTTCATCGGCGAATTGATCCATTCGGACTTCTTCGGCGGCGAGGAGTTCACGTTGATCGACGATCTCTCGTCGGTAGAGACCGTGCTCGACCTCTGCACCGGCTCCGCCTCGCTGGCGATCCTGGCGGCCGGCGTGTTCGAAAGCGCCGAGATCGATGCCGTCGACCTGTCGCCGGATGCGCTCGAAGTCGCGAAGATCAACGTTGCCGAGCACAATCTCGGCAACCGGATCGAACTTTATGAGGGCGACCTGTTCGCCCCGCTCGGCGACAAGCGCTACGACCTGATCCTGACCAACCCGCCCTATGTCGACGAAATCGCCATGGAAGAGCTGCCGGAAGAATACCGGCACGAGCCGGTGATGGCGCTGGCCTCGGGCCTCGACGGCCTCGATATCGTCCGCCGCATCCTCGACGCGGCCGCCGCCCATCTCAATCCGGGCGGCGGCATGCTTTGCGAGATCGGCGCCGGCCGCGAGATCCTCGAGGCCGAATATCCGCATCTCGATTTCTTCTGGCTCGATACGGAAGAGAGCGACGGCGAGGTGTTCTGGCTCTCGGCCGAGAGCCTCGGCGTCGAGGACACGGCTGTCGAGGACCAGGACCTGGCCGATCTCGAAGAGCTCGACGGCGACGCGCCCGAAGACGTCTGATCGGTCGCTTCCCTGAAGGCCCGCTTCCGGGAATGGAAGCGGGCCTTCTTTTTGGGGGGGGGCGTTGGGTTCCCCTCGACCATCATCCTGAGGTGCCCGGCGAAGCCGGGCCTCGAAGGAGGGTCTAGGGATTACCCTTGCTTCTGACCGCCAGGCGATTTTCGCCCGCTGGACCCTCCTTCGAGGCTTCGCTCACGCGAAGCGCCTCAGGATGATGGGGGAGCCGGCCGATCGGCCGGAAGTCTTCCGCTTACGCGCCGATTTCCAGCATGATCGGCTCGCGGCGCTTCTTCGGCTGGCGGGTGCGCAGCGTCACCAGCGTGATCAGCGCGGCCGTGAAAGTGATCGCCGAGCAGATCAGCATGGTGTTGCGGAACGCCGCGCCATAGGCCTCGGCCGCGATCGCCCGTTCGATCGAGGGCGCCAGCGCCGCCGCCTGGTCGAGGCCGCCGCCGGCCACCGCATTGGCGAACTGGCTGGCGATCTCGACCGGCAGATCGCCGACGCTCGCGCCGATCCCGTCGGTGACGAAGGCCGCCATCAGCGCGCCGACAATGGCGATGGCGACGGTTTCGCCGGCGACCCGCATGGTGCCGAAGATGCCGGTCGCCATGCCGGCCCGCTCGGTCGGCACGACGCTGATGGCGAGATCGTCCATCAGGCCCCAGGGCAGGGCGGCGCCGGCGCCGATCATGAACAGCGGCAGGATGAATGTCGTCGGGGCGGCGCCGACCGGCACAAAGGCCAGCAACAGCACGCCGGCGCCCGCCAGGATCAGGCCGAGGCCGGCGAGGATTCCCGAGGGAATCCAGCGCGCGATGTTGGCGGCGACGAAGGGGATCGTCGCGATCGGCAGGCTGAGCGGCAGCAGCATCACGCCGACCTGCAACTCGTCCATCCCCTCGATGCGGATGAAGCGGGCCGGCAGCAGGATGAACGGGACGATGAAGGAATAGGCGACCGCGACCGGCAGGGCCTGCACCGAGACGAAGCGGGCATAGCGGAACAGCGACAGGTCGAGCATCGGCCGTGTCTGCAGGTTCTCGATGGCGATGAAGGCGATCAGCAGGATCGCCGCGCCGGTGAGCAGGGCGACGACCAGCGTGTCGTCCCAGCCGCGCTCCGGTCCGAGGATGATGCCGAAGGTCAGCGCCACCAGCATGGCGGTGAAGCTGGCCGCGCCCCAGCGATCGATGCCGATCGCGCCGGGATCGCGGGTTTCGCGCATTCTGGGCACGCCGACGAGCAGGGTCAGCACGCCGGCCAAAGCGGTGGCGACGAACAGCGCCCGCCAGCCGAACGAGCCGATCAGCGCGCCGGCGATCAGCGGGCCGAAGGCGAGGCCGATGCCGAAGCCGGTGCCGAGCAGGCCCAGCGCGCGGGTGCGGTCGGCGCCTTCATAGTCCTGCGCCACGGCGGCGAAGCCGGCCGAGATCGAGATCGCCGCCGCGATGCCCTGCAAGGCGCGCAGAAAGTCGAGGATCAGCACGTTGGGCGACAGCGCAACGGCGAGCGAGGTGAGGGTAAAGCTGATGGCGCCGATGCGGAACATGCGCTTGCGGCCATATTGATCGGCGAGCGCGCCGCCGAGCATGATCGTGCTGCCGAAGGCGAGCATGAAGCCGTTGACGATCCAGGTCAGCAGCGAGAGCTCGCCGCCGAGATCGCGGCCGATGGCAGGCGTCGCCACCGCCGGGCCGGTGAAGGAGAGCGGCATGGTGACCGCGACGAGGAAGACGGCGGCGAGCACGAGGTGCCGGCCCGCGGGCGCCGGGTGAGAAGGGTCGGTCATGGTGGTCTCGATCTGTTGGGCGGGGCCGGCGCGGTAGCGCGGCCCTAGGGACGCTGAAGCCCGCGACGGGAGAGGCGTCGCGGGCTCAGGGTCACCGCCGACTCGTATTTATGTGTCGGTCGATACACAAATCATAATGGCTTGATTCCCGCCGTCAAGCGCTTTATTTGTTGATCGTTACAAAAAGAAAAGGGCTGCACGCACGCCATGAACGCTCGCGGACGTCCCCGCAGTTTCGATCGATCCGTCGCCCTCGAACGGGCCATGGATGTGTTCTGGGCTCGCGGCTATGCCGGTACCTCGATCTCGGAGCTGACCGAGGCGATGGGCATCAATTCCCCCTCGCTCTACGCCGCCTTCGGCTCGAAGGAAGAGCTGTTTCGCGAAGCCGTGGCGCTCTACGTCGCGACCGACGACGCCTGCACGCTGCAGATGCTGGAAGGCGAGCTGACGACGCGGGATTCGATCTCGGCCATGCTTTTCGCCAGCGCGCGTTCCTGCGTGCGGCCCGACAAGCCGGTCGGCTGCTTCGTTGTGCTCGGCGCCACCAATGGCGGCCCCGAGACCGATGCGGCGCAGCAGTTCCTGTGCGACCGGCGCAAGGACATGGCGCGGCGCATCCGCGACCGGCTGGAGCGCGGCGTCGCCGATGGCGAGCTGCCGTCGGGCCTCAACCTGGAACGGATCGCCGCCTATTTCGGCACCGTCATCAAGGGCATGTCGATCGAGGCCCGCGACGGCGCCAATGGCGAGACGCTGCTTTCTGTTGCCAAGAGCGCCATGCTCGGCTGGGACGCGCTGACCTCCACGCAGGGTTGACGGTCCACGCCGCGCGGCGTTAGGCACGTGAGATGTCCCAGCCTCGCCTCATCCTGATCACCGGCGCCATGGCCGCCGGCAAATCCACCGTCGCCCAGGCCGTCGCCGAGGCGCTGCCCAAATCCGTGCATCTGCGCGGCGATGTCTTCCGCCGGATGATCGTCAACGGCGCCGCCGTGATGGGCCCCGTCCTAGATGACGAGGCGCAGGCCCAGCTCAGGCTGCGCCACGATCTCGCCTGCGACGCCGCCCGGCGCTATCATGCGGCCGGCTTCTCCGTCGTCTACCAGGATATTCTCATCGGCCGGCATCTCACCGACGTGGTGGCGCGCCTCGCCGATCTCGATCCCCGGATCGTCGTGCTCTGCCCCGACGCCGCGACGCTGGCGCGCCGCGACCGGGAACGTAGCAAGACCGGCTATGGCGAAGGCTTTCCGCCGGATATCCTCGCCGACGCGCTGGTTCGCGAGACGCCGAGGATCGGGCTCTGGATCGACAGTTCGCAGATGACGGTCGGCGAGGTCGTCGCCCGGATCCTTGCCGGCTGAAGCCCCAGTTCGATGCCGATCCGCGTCGATCGGCCGGCTGCCCCTTGTCCGACGCGGGGCGGCCGCTCATTTGAAGCATTCCTGATTTCTTGAAAATTGTGATATGAGGCCGGCAACAATGATGGATGGCCCCGATGCGCGCGTCTCTCGCGCCCGGCCTCTCACCCGGATATCGACATGACCGCACCGCTCGCCGTGGCCACCACCGCCCCGCTTCAGGTTCCCCCGCTTTCGAAGGACGAGACGCCGTCCCTCGTCGGCCTCACGCGCGCCGAGATCGGCGAGAAGCTGGCCGGCATCGGCATCGAGCCGAAGCAGATCCGCATGCGCACGGCGCAGATCTGGAACTGGATCTATGCCCGCGGCGTCACCGATTTCAACGACATGCTCAACGTGTCGAAGGATCTGCGCGCGACGCTTGCTTCCCATTTCACGCTGAAGCGGCCTGAAATCGTCACCGAGCAGATCTCGCAGGACGGCACGCGTAAGTGGCTGCTGCGCTTTCCGCCGCGCGGCGCCGGCCGGCCGGTCGAGATCGAGACTGTCTACATCCCCGAGATCGGCCGCGGCACGCTCTGCGTCTCCAGCCAGGTTGGCTGCACGCTCACCTGCTCGTTCTGCCATACCGGCACGCAGAAGCTGGTGCGCAACCTGACGGCGGAAGAGATCGTCGGCCAGATCCTCGTCGCGCGCGACCGGCTGGGCGACTTCCCGGACAAGTCGACCCCGGTCGGCATGGCCGTGCCGTCGGAAGGCCGCCTCGTCTCCAACATCGTCATGATGGGCATGGGCGAGCCGCTCTACAATTTCGACAACGTCAAGCAGGCGCTGCTGATCGCTTCGGATGGCGAGGGCTTGTCGCTCTCGAAGCGCCGCATCACGCTGTCGACCTCCGGCGTCGTGCCGATGATCGAGCGCACCGGCGCCGAAATCGGCTCAATGCTGGCGATCTCGCTCCATGCCGTGCGCGACGATCTGCGCGACATGCTGGTGCCGCTCAACAAGAAATACCCGATCGCCGAACTGATGGAGGCCTGCCGCAACTATCCGGGCCTCACCAATGCGCGCCGCATCACCTTCGAATATGTGATGCTGAAGGACGTCAATGACAGCCCGGCCGACGCGCGCGAGCTGGTCCGCCTGCTCAAGGGCATCCCGGCCAAGATCAATTTGATCCCGTTCAATCCCTGGCCCGGCGTCAACTACCAGTGCTCGGACTGGGAGACGATCGAGACCTTCTCCGACATCGTCAACCGCGCCGGCTATGCCTCGCCGATCCGCACCCCGCGCGGCCGCGACATTCTCGCCGCCTGCGGCCAGCTGAAGAGCGAGAGCGAGCGCATGCGCGTCCGCGAGCGGCTGGCGCTCGAGGCCATGGTCACCAGCGACGACGACTGATGCGGGCTTTCCTCCGGATCATCCTGCTGATTCCGCTGGGGCTGATGGCGGCGATCGCCTCGGCCGTCGTCGTCTATCTCGCCGCTTTCGGCTTCACCAGCAACGACATCTGGGATGGCCCGAATGGCGAGATCCCGGTGATCCTCGCGCCGGCCTTCGTTCTTCTGGTCGAGATTTCGCGCTACGCGCTGCTGCCGTTCCTGGTCGGCATCGTCGTGGCCGAGGTCTTCGCCTTGCGCTCGGCGATCCTGTGGACGCTGTTTGGCGGTGCGATCGGCCTTGGCATCCACCTCGCGGCCAAGAGCACGGAATTTGCCGCGCTGCCGCCGGTTGCGGCCGGGCTCGTCGCCGGCTTCGCCTATTGGGTCATTGCCGGCCATGGCTCGGGGCTGGCGGCCCAGGGCCGCGCGCTGACCGCTCCGGCGGAGCGGCCTACTTCCCCTGGGCCAGAATAAGCCGCACGGCGAAGCCGCCCATCACGCTGGCGAACAGCCAGTCGACGGCGCGCGTCGCGCGCGGCGAGCGCTTCAGGAATGAGGCGAGCGAGCCGGCCGACCAGATCATCGCGATGCTGATCGGCGTGGCCACGACCACGAACATCAGGCCGAGAAACAGCAGCTTGCCCGCCGCATGCGGGTCGGACGGCGTCACGAATTGCGGCAGGAAGGTCACGAAGAACACGATGATCTTCGGGTTCAGCAGATTGACCATCAGGCCCTTCAAATAGACCTTGCCGATCGGGTCGCTGGAGCCCTTGCCGCCGACCGAGAGCGCCGATCCATGCCGGATCGCCTGCACCGCGAGATAGACCAGATAGGCGGCGCCGACCACCTTCAGGATGGTGAAGGCCGTGGTCGAGGCGGCGAGCAGCGCCGATAGCCCGACGGCCACCAGCACCGTATGGACGATAAGCCCGGTCGAGGCGCCGGCGAAAGCGGCGACGCCGGCCTTTCGCGATTGCCCAATGGCCTTGCCGAGAAACAGCGTCATGTCCGGCCCGGGCGTCAGCGTCAGCGCGATGACGGCGACCAGATAGGCGAGGAAAACCGAGAGCGAAGGCAGGAAGGTGAGCATGGCAAAGAGCTCCGTTGCTGCCAGAGCTATAACACGGCTTTGGGTCTGGCCGATATGTCGCCTTGCCCTCGTGGTCTCGGCGGCGCTCGAGAGAGGGGTGTCGTGTGCTCGACCGGAAACAAAAAAACCGCCGGTCGAGACCGGCGGTTTGTCTGGTGCTAGCGAGTTCGCTCAGAAGCGGTAGTTCAGGCCGGCACGGATGATGCCAACGTCGCGGTCGACGTCCATGCGATATCCGTCATCATTGGTCGACGTCACGTTTCCAAAGCCCGCATAGAGACCTTCGAACTTGACGGTCCAGTTCTGCGCAAAGCCCCACTCGACGCCACCGCCAGCGACCCAGCCGGCCTCCCAGCCGCCGAAATCACCCCAGCTATCGCTCGGATCGCCATCCTCGGTCCACTGATGCTTGAAGTGGCCGAGTGCCAGACCGCCGGTGACGTAGGGCATGACGTTGTCGAAGGCGTAGCCGAGACGAGCGCGGATCGTGCCGAAGCCATTCATGTCGTTTTCAAGTTCAACGTCGCCGAAACCGGGCGCATCAAACGAGGTGCTATTCGTCGCGTAGTTCAAATCGGCCTCGATGCCGAGAACTACATTGTTTTGAAGCTGGTAGTTGTAACCGATCTGTCCGCCGATCGTGAAACCATCGGAACCGGCATCCCAATTGTCACCCTCCCAGTCGTCATCGAGATCGTGCCAATCCGACTTGAGATTGGCCCAACCGAGGTTGGCGCCGATGTAGGGGCCGGTCCAGATGTAGGACTGCGCCACGGGCGTCTCGACAGGAGCTACGGTCAAATCGGCAGCCATGGCCGGAGAAGCAGCGATAACGGCGAGAGCGGCAACTACCGCAGCGCGCTGAATGTAAATCATCCTCAAACCCTTCTACCCACGACCCATGAGTCTCTTCTGCCGATACCGTTAGGGAAAGTACAGATGTTCAATTGGATTCACGGAGCTTTCTCAACGGTTGTGTCTGGCTTGCAACACAATCACCGGCCTCTTCACAAGGTTCGAACAAGCGAAAGCGCGACTGTTTTCGCCGTCAGCCGGCCACCGTCACAAAACAGATAGCCGTTGGGGTGCCGACCGAGATGTCCCGGCCGAGATGGGTCAGCGAGCCGTCGTCAGGATTGACGCCGAACAGGGTGACGATGTCGCTGTCCTGGTTGGCCAGCGCCAGCGTCCTGCCATCGGGCGAGAAGGCGAAATGGCGCGGTGTCTTGCCGCCGCCCGGCACGGTCCTTCGGTCCATTGCGGTGCCATCCTCGCCGATCGTGAAGATCGAGAGGCTGTCATCGCCGCGATTGGCGGCATAGAGGAAGCGCCCGTCCGGGCCGAGCTTGATCTCCGAACAATGATTGGTCGCCAGCGCCGCGTCGGGAACCGTCGTGGCGATGTCGAGCAGCAGGAATGTGCCGTTTTCGGCGTCGAAGCTGAAGGAGGCGACGGTCGAACCCAACTCGTTGATGCCATAGGCGAAGGGTTTTGTCGGATGGAAGGCGAAATGGCGCGGGCCGGAACCGGGCGGCAGTGCCGTTTCGTTTGCCTTCTCGATCGCGCCGGTCGCGGCGTCGAAGCGATAGGAGACCAGCCGGTCGATGCCGAGATCGCTGACCACGAGATAGCGGTTGTCCGGCGAAGCCAGCACGCAATGCGCATGGGAGCGGTCCTGCCGGCCGGCATCCGGCCCGCGACCGGCATGCGCCGCCGAGGCAGCGACCGGATCCAGCCCACCATCGGCCCGGCGCGGGAAGACGGCGACGGACTGGTTCGGACGTTCGCTTTCCGGCGTTCCCATGTAATTGGCGATCAGGACAAAGCGCGCCGCGCGGTCGAGGGTCGCATAGGCGGTGATGCTTCCGAGCGTCGACTGGCGGTTGATATAGGAGAGCGCCCCTGTCGCGGGGGCGATGGCATAGGCGCTGATCAGCCCCTCGTTCCATTCCGCCACTTCGCTGGTCGCATAGAGCGTGCCGCCATCGGGCGCGGCGGTCAGGAAGGTAGGGTTCTCGATGCCGCCCTGGGCGCCGAGCGGGGTTGCCGTAGCCCTTGCCGGGTCGAAGCCGAAGATCGAGATGCCCGGCGCATTGGCCGAAGCGAAATAGGGCGTCGGCCGGTTGCAGCCACCGATATAGAGAAAGGTCTTTTCCTGTGCCACGCCGAAATCCCCCCGAGTGTCGCGGCCGAACCGCTGGTTGACGGCACGATAGACAATCCGGGCCCTTGTCGTCGCCCTCCTTTCGCGTGGCTTTCAACCGGAAAGGTCGGAGAGCGCCCGGAAAAGTTGCCGCTTGTGCTTGTTCCGGGCTCTGGCACACTCGTGCCGCAACGGAAGGGTGGCGGCATGGGCAAGGCTTGGCGATATGCGGCGGTCGCAGCCGTCTTTGGGTTGGGATGCGTCGGGGCGCTGGCCGAGCCGGTTTCTCGCGACAAGGTTTTGGCGGCGCTGCCGCGCCTGGATGCCATGGCGCAGCAACTCGTTGCCAATCGCGCCGTCCCAGGCCTTGCCATCGCCGTGGTGCACGAGAACCAGATCGTGTTTCTGAAAGGCTTCGGTTTGCGCGAGATGGGCAAGGCGGAGGCCGTGGATCCGGACACGGTGTTCCAGATCGCCTCGCTCTCCAAGCCGGTTTCGGCCACGGTCGTCGCGGCCCTGGTCAGCGACGGCGTCGTCGAATGGGACGGCAAGATCGCCGATCTCGATCCCGCTTTCCGCTGGCACGACGCCTATCCGAGCGCCGAGGTGACGTTGCGCGATCTCTTCGCCCATCGCAGCGGCCTGCCGGGCGGCGCCGGCAATGATATCGAGGCGATCGGATTCGACCGCGATACGGTGATGCACCGGCTTCGCCTCGTGCCGCCGTCGTCGAGCTTTCGCGCCGGTTATGCCTATAGCAATGCCGGCCTGACGGCGGGGGCGCTGGCGGCGGCCAAGCCGACCGGCCAATCCTGGGAAGCGGTCGCCGAAACGCGGCTCTTCCAGCCGCTCGGCATGACGTCGACCAGCGCCCGCCATGCCGATTTCGTGGCCCGCGCCGATCGCGCCGCGCTGCATGTCGATATTGGCGATGGCTGGGAAGCGAAGGTGACGCGCGATGCCGACGTGCAGGCGCCGGCCGGCGGCGTCAGCTCAAGCGCGCGTGACCTTGCCCAGTGGATGCGGCTGGAACTCGCCAACGGCCAATGGAACGGGCAGAGGCGGATCGGCGCCGATGCGCTTGCCGCCACGCACGAGCCGCTGATGTCCCGCGGCAAGAACCCCGTCACCGGGGCGACCACGTTCTACGGGCTCGGATGGAACGTCGAATTCGGCCGCCACGGCCTGAGCTGGGGCCATGCCGGCGCCTTCAGCGCCGGGGCGCGCACGCTGGTCCAGCTCTATCCGGATGCGTCGCTCGGCATCCTCGTCCTGGCCAATGCCTTTCCCACCGGCGCGCCGGAGGGCCTCGCTGACAGCTATTTCGACTGGGTTTTCGACGGCTCCTTGCGGCAGGATTGGCTCGGCGCCTGGAACGGCCTGTTCGCCAGCCTGTTTGGCCCGGCGATCGAGGCCGCGAAGGCGGCCTATGCCGAGCCGCCGCAGCCATCGACCCCGGCGCTGCCGCTCTCCGCCTATGCCGGGCGCTATCGCAACGCCTATGTCGGCGACGCGGTGCTCGCGGAGGCGGACGGCAAGCTGACCCTGTCGCTCGGCCCCGAGGGCCAGCACCGTCTGCCGCTCACCCATTTCGACCGTGACCAGTTCCTCGCCTATGCGGCGCCGGAGATGCCCGACATGCCCTCCGCCGTCCGCTTTGCCGTCGGCCCCGCCGGCAAGGCCGAGGCGGTGACGATCGAATTCCTCGACGACAACCATCTGGGCACGCTCGTTCGCGTCGCCGACTGAGCCTTCGCCGGAGCGGCCGGCTTTCCGCAGCCGGCGTAATTTTGCCATCTCGCCTCGCTTATCTCCGCGCGTCGCCCTCGGGCTTGGGCGGCACGCCGCAGGGCGGGGGCGGGGGAATGGCGAAAGATCGTATGGAAATGGCGGGAACGCTGGCTATTGTCGTTCCAAAGCCGTCCGATCCATGGTTTAGATCGATTGTCAGGCATCCTTTGCGCTGGCGGGGATGCAGCACGGGTCGACGGCCGGGAGGACAGCTTTGATTGCTCAATTCGGGCAGCGTTTCAGTACGCCCGCGCAATATGCGCTGACCTGCCTCTTCGCCCTGCCTTGCTTCGCGCTGCGCCTGCAATGGCCCTGGCACAGCTTCTCCTTCTTCCTGTTCGCGCCGGCGGTGCTGCTGGGCGCGGCGCTGTTCGGCAAGGGCCCGGCGATCCTCGCCACGGTGCTGACGGCGGTGTTCACGGTCTTCTTCTGGATCGAGCCGATCTACACGCTGCGCCTGTCCTCGGCGCAGGTGCCGCCGCTGGTGCTCTACGCGCTGGTCTGCATCGGCATTGTCGGCCTGTGCGAATGGTCGCGCGCCGCGCTCAACCGCGACCACCGCGCCGCATTGGCGGAAGCCCGCGCCCGGGCCTCAGCCCGCCTCGACGGCATCGATTTCTGGCGCGGCCTGGTGCTCTGCACGATCTTCATCAACCACGTCCCCGGCAATGTGCTGGAGGCGATCACCCATCGCAATTTTGGCGTTTCGGATTCGGCCGAGGCCTTCGTGTTTCTCTCCGGCGTCTCGCTGGCGCTCGCCTATGGCCACCGCTTCCGCCCCGGCGAACGGGCCGGCGTGATGGTCGCCATGCTGCGGCGGGTGCTGAAGCTCTATGGCGTGCATGTCGCGCTTTCCTTCGCGGCGATCGCCATCTTTTCCGCCGGCGCGCTCTACTGGCGCCAGCCCGACCTGCTGATGTCGCATGGCCGCTCGCTTTATGTGAAGGATGCCTGGACCTGCCTGATCGGCATCGTCTCGCTCGGCCACCAGCTCGGCTATTTCAACATCCTGCCGCTCTACATGGCGCTGATCCTGGCGGTGCCGGCGCTGCTCTGGCTCGCCCGCATCGACGTCACGCTCATGCTGGTCGTCTCGGCGCTTCTCTATGCGCTCACCCGCTATACCGGCTGGAACCTGCCCAACTGGCCGACCCAGGGCGGCTGGTTCCTCAATCCGCTCGCCTGGCAGTTCATCATGGCGATCGGCCTTGCCGCCGGCCTGTCGCTGAAGCAGCGCGGCGAGATCCCCGTGACGGCGCCGCTGCTGCTGCTGGCCGCGATCGTCGTCGCCATCGGCTTCCTGATGTCGCCCTATGGCCCCGGCGCCGCGCGCAACTGGATCGGCGCCAACGGCCATCTCGATACCGACAAGTCGGTGCTCGGCCTGACCCGGCTCAGCCATTTCCTGGCGCTCGCCTATCTCATCTATGGCCTGCGCATCAGCGCCTTGTGCCGCCGCTCGGTCCTGTTCGCGCCGCTGGCGACGATGGGCCGGCACGGCCTGCTGATCTTCGCGCTGCTCTCGGTGTTTTCCGCGCTGGGCCAGGTGCTGGTCACGACGGTGCGCACCGGCGTCTGGTTCGACATCGCCTTCCTGGGCGGCGGCCTGGTCCTGCTCTGGTTCGTCGCCCATCTGGCCGATACCGCCCGCCCACCCCGCCGCCCCCGTCCCGTCGCCCAGCCGGCCCTGGCCGGGTAGGGCGGCGCCGAGCGCTCGATCCTAGCTGGCCCCAGGAGGGCGAGGGACGCATGCGCCCTCTGGCAGATCCAGGATGGGGCACTCGCTTCCCTTACCGGCGGCGCCGCGAGGAGCACGCATTCGGCCCTGCCGCCCTGTCGGGAGGAGCATTGACTAGAGTTGGGGGGGATCCCGACCCGATTCCGTATGGCTTGGTTTCAGGATGGCAACAGGGGACTGGGCTCGCCAGGGCTGGGATTGCTCGGGCCCTGGGACGACGCGTCGAGCGGGACATTGGGTTGGTGCGGGGGTAGTGAACTCTTCGGTGAAAGGCTGGCTTTCACCATTGCTGCCTGCCGGTCCTTCGTTTATGTAGACCGGCACGCGGCCTTGCCGCTTCCGGCATGCACCCGTAGCTCAGCTGGATAGAGCGCTGCCCTCCGAAGGCAGAGGCCAGGGGTTCGAATCCCTTCGGGTGCACCAATCTTTTCAAAGATTTGGCTCGATTGGCCGCGCTTCGTACGGAAATTGTACGGAAAACGCACTCTAAGCCCTATGGCCTCTGCTCTACCGGATGCGCTTGAGCGGGATTGGGAGTAGCCCCTCAAAGGGCCAACCTTCATCGGCCGCTTTTCTGGAGCGCGCCGTCGCTTGGCTCGTCCGCCACGGCGTGACAGTCCAGCGCGTGATGACCGACAATGGCTCGGCCTATCGCACCAACCTCTTCGCAAACGCTCTGCTGGCCCCGGGGGCCAAGCACGTTCGCACTCGCCCCGACGCGCCTCGCACCAACGGAAAGGCCGAGCGCTTCACCCAGACCAGCTTGCGCGAATGGGCTTACGGCCGCTCACGCATGCTCCGAATACTGCGCCCGCGCCATCGGCCCATGGACCGACAGCGACAACCGTGAACGACCCCACTCAGGCATCAAAGGCCCAACGCCTTGGCAACGTGTGAACAACCTTCTTGGAAACGACACCTCGGCGTTGTCGCGGCAGGATGCAGGTCGGCGGCTTAAAGAGTAAGGGCGCGCCTTGCATCTCCAGCATCCCCTCGGCTCTGAAGGAGACTTCGACGCAGTTGATCGTCTCTCGGGGCGCCATCCACAATTGTGGGCGGTTACGTGACCGCGACGGGCTGCGGCTTCGTCTGGAATAGCGAGAGATTATCGGTCAGCCAGTCGGCGACGGATCGTGGGTTTTGCCCGGTGAGTTCCGAAAAGGTGGCCGTCGACTCGGCCATGACGGACTCCTTGAACAGGCGGTCCAGCCCCAAAATCAGATCCGCCAACATTTCGCTTACCCCGGACCCAATCAGGGCCTGACGGTGTTCGGCGATCGACCGATGACGATACTCGACCGGGCGACCGAGCAGTCGTGACAGCTCTTCAGCGACCTCCGGCATGCTTACCGCGGTTGGTCCGGTCAGATGGTAGGCTCGTTGCGATTGCAGGAACTGATCTTCCAAGAGAGCAACGCGCGCCACCTCGGCAATGTCGCGCGTGTCGATCAGATTGACGCGCCCGCTACCCGCCGTCCCACCCCACGTGTCGGATGCAACCGGACCACCCGCGCGGGCGAGGGTATCTACAAACGTGCCGGGGCGGAGTGCGGTAAAGCCGATGTCCTGGGCCGCGAGATGCGCTTCAATCTTCATGTGCCAGTCGAATGGATGGAGCCGGGTCGGGGGGCCCATCGCGGAGAGTTTGACGATGTGCGGCACGCCGACAGCGACTGCCGCATCGATGATCGCGATTTCGTTGGCGACCTGCCGGTCTGACGTGCCGTGCGAGATGAAGAGCCGATCAATACCAACTAGGGCTTCTGAAAGGGTCGAGGCGATGTCGAAGTCCACTGCAGCCGTTTCGATTCCTGCAGGCAGTCGGCGATTCGTCGGATCCCGCGTCAGCGCAACCACGTCCACGGAGTCGCCAGATAGGCTCGCGACGAGCGCGGTGCCGACCCGACCGGACGCGCCGGCCACAGCGATGCGCAATCGGCCGGATTGGAAAGAGGGACTAGACATGCTGCTCGCCTTGCTGGTTTGGAACGATCCGTTGAAGCTAAAGCGAATGACCACCAGACGGGCAGTGAACGTTGGTATGGGTTCCTGTGTGAAAAGGTAGATGGGAAGATTCCGGAAGAGGGGCGGACTCTCAAGGGGCACGGCCATAACCGCCGAAATTCAAGGCTTAGAGCGGGGTCCAGGATGCTTAGCCATATGCCTCGGTATGATGCCTCCCGACCCTTGGCGCAATCGACCGCCAATCGCCCTCGGCGATATCGTCCTCGAACGCCTGCGGCCTTCGGGCGCCGTCGCCAAAGGGGAACCGCCTTGCAACACACCGAAACGACATCCAGCCATATCGCCGAGTACAATTCGGGTCAGGAGGAGCAATGGCAACTGAAAGAGTCAGGCATCGTCCATGATCTGGGCAATCTCATCCAGGTTGCGTCGTCGGCTCTGAGCCTCGTCACCCGTGATGCCTCCGTCATGGCAACTCCGGCTCTGCAGCCTCTCCTGATTGG
Source organism: Kaistia defluvii (assembly GCF_040548815.1). Lineage (NCBI taxonomy): Bacteria > Pseudomonadati > Pseudomonadota > Alphaproteobacteria > Hyphomicrobiales > Kaistiaceae > Kaistia > Kaistia defluvii. Next base: position 69,317 of record NZ_JBEPSM010000005.1, read on the forward strand.
AGCCAGCACGGCGCTACAGCGAGCCGGAGTGCTGGTTCGCGAAACGCTCACCCGAAACCGATGTGAGCCTTGCAAGCTTGAGCTGACGGATGTTGCTGAGTGTCTCCGCGAGATTTCAGCCCTGGTCAAAGGCGCCTGTGATTCGACCGTCGTTGTGGAGATCCATGCTGGAAACAACTTGCCCGCCGTCAGTTGCGATCACCAGGCTCTGCAGAACGCCATCCTGAATCTGGTATTTAACGCTCGCGATGCCATGCCGGATGGTGGGTTGATCACGATCGACGCCGCCTTGGGGGCGCCGACGTCGGACGCCCAGGTAGAGCTGACGGTTCGGGATACAGGCGTGGGAATGTCATCGGAGACGGCGCGAAGAGCCTTCGATCTGTTTTTCACCACCAAGGGGAATGGCATTGGCGGTGTTGGTCTCGCTATGGTGAAGCACTTTGTGGATACCTGCGGAGGCCGCGTCGATATTGATAGCAGGCTCGGCACCGGCACAATCGTCATTCTGCGACTGCCGGTGGCCCGCCCCGAATTCAATGGTACCCGGCTGTGACCTTCCCCGTAGGCGAGATCCCTCATTGAAGGGCCTCCCAAGGACTACGCGCCCACCGTTTGTGCGGTCGGCCTGGACGATATTTCCGCCGTCCTGTTGAGCCCGCGGGTTGTCAATAAGTCTGGCTCTCAAAAGCTGGCTGGTCGCAGCTAATTCCTCGCCACGCCACAGACGTCTCCCAGGAGGCATGTATACGTAGTTATAAGGTAATAACTATCTAATTCTGTCTACCAAGTCATCTCAAGTTTCGCGAAAATGCGTTCATTCGACATAGATCCAAAGAAATATGGATCTGAATTTGTCGGATATGACTTTCGAATCTTGTATTAATCGGATGACCTGGAGCATAGAGCTAAAATGAACGGACCATCAAACGGTAGACTGTCGCGTCGCCAGTTTTGTCTCTGCTGCGTTTCTGCCGGAGGCCTGGCGGCGACAGGGGCGTGGCTCTCTCCACGCCAAGCCTTCGCCGAAGCCCGCAATCTGGTCGACGGGTTCCGGGATGATGCAGCCAGGGCTCGCATCTCCGTCCACAAGTTGAGGCATGGCATCTCGGTGCTCGAAGGCTCCGGCGGCAATATTGCCGTTTTGACGGGAATGGACGGAAAGGTCTTCGTGGATGCAGGCATCACGGGTACACGGACCCGGATCCTCGACGCAGCGAACTCATTGAGCCGGGAACCGATCACGACTTTGATCAACACCCATTGGCATTTCGATCACACCGACGGGAACGAGTGGATCAGTTCGCAGGGCGCTTCCATCATCGCGCACCAAAATACCCAGAAGCACCTGCTCTCCGCCCAGCGGGTCGAGGATTGGGATTTCACTTTTCCCGCTTCGCCTCTTCCAGCGATTCCGACCAGGATATTCTCTGATAGCGAGCAGATCACGCTAAACAAGCAGAACATCGTGTTGCGGCACTACGGGCCGGCGCATACGGACAGCGACATATCGGTGGTCTTCTCCGAAGCAGATATTCTGCACTGCGGAGACACATTCTGGAACGGTCTATATCCTTTCATCGACTATTCGACCGGAGGCAACATCGATGGGATGATTGCGGCTGCCAACGCGAATGTTGCGTCGGCGGGCAAAGGAACCATCGTAATCCCTGGTCACGGTCCGTCGGCAGCGAGCAGGAGCGATCTTGTCGAATACCGGGACATGCTTACGGCCATTCGCGATAACGTCGCGGCGCTGAAGCAAAAGGGTCTGGACGTCGAACAAACGATAGCCGCGGCGCCCACGAAGAAATTCGATCCCAAATGGGGGAATGCGGTGATCTCGCCCGCCTTCTTCACGCGTCTTGTCTACGAAGGCGTATAGGCTGGAGCGCAACGGGAGCCGCGTGCCGCGCCGACACGGCGCGGCTACGGCGACAGAAACTCGATGGAGGCTTCCTCAGCGTTCGCGCCGAGCGAACCGGACACCAAGCGGGCGCTCTTGAGTTCTGGGACCATTCTCCTTGCCCCCGTCGCGGGCATGATTTGTTCGGTGCGGCTGACACCAACCTTGTCCTGGCGCAGGCCGGGCCGGGCGAACCGTCGCGCAAGGAGGCCCGCATAGGCGCACTGCCGTTTGCCCGATTCAAACCAACCTTCTTTGCGCAAATTTGCCGAGTCTCAGGTCGCCTTGGCGCTGTCTAGCGGAAGACCGGGATAGGCGGTGGTCGTACCGTTGTAAGGGGAGGTCCGGGATGGCTGCGTGGGGCGGAACTTCTGTGGCCACCGTGAGAGACCGGGAATCTGAAGCAAACGGCTTATCTGCCGCCTGAAAGGCCAAGCTTCCGCTGCTGTCCGGCTTTGCCTATGCGCCAGCGGGCACCGCGGGTCGAGCGGCCCGGTGAGGTGCTGGACTAGCGGTGCCGGGCGCTTGGGAAGCCGAGCTGAGGGCTTTGCTCGCTCTGGCTAGAGCCGGTTGTTGTCGCAGGCTCGCATGAGGCGGTCGCGGATCGGGAGCCTGCTGCCTTCCATACGTGTCGAGCCGGTCGCCGGGGCGCTGGCGACGGCGTTGCAAACCTTGCCGCCGCCGGACGCAATAGGCCGCCTAGAGCAGCACGCCGTGCGAGTGCCTCGTCTACCGAAGCTGGGCCGATGTGTTCCCACGGCAGGAATTTCTATTCGAATCTGGATCCGCCCGGCACATGGCCGGGACGAAACTCGCGCCGCTTGATCTCGACGACTTCAGCGGGTGTTGCCGGCAATCCGTGGGATACGCCGCCGCGCGTGAAATCTGGGCGCCGGGATGCGCTGCGGGCTGGTCACCCCGACCGCAGCGCATTCTCGCTATCAGTCGATATCGATGTCCCGCCGACGGGCGGGATGCGGATTATAGGCACCAATGCCTTTGGGGCCCTCGTAGGTGACGCCGATGCGCTGACCTGGAAGAATACCGTAGAGAACCGTCGCATTATCGAAGGTAAATGAGTGGCCAGACTGCAGAGACAGGGTGCCGTTACTCGTATTGACGGATTCCACGATTCCGACGATCTCTTCGGCAGCAACAGAAAGATTCGCACTTGCCAGAAATGCGACAGTGGAAATAAGGGCGATGGCCTTCATAATTTTTCCAATCTATTGAGGTTGATTTCTATCGATCATGTTATTCATGTTCGATGAGGCAATGATGATCTGAATCAAAAGTTCAGTATACTGATCTATGTCTTTCGAGAGACGGAGCTGAGTAGCGCCCGGTCGATACTTTGGTTTACCCTCGGCTGTGTCGCCGGGTCCGCTTGAGATCAACGCCTACGAGGGCTGTTGCTTCGCGCTTTCATCTCGCCAGCTTGATGACCCTGAAAGAGGAACAATTTGGTCGGCAAAGGTGAGCGTCGAATCATCTGTGCGCCGGGTGACGATGGAACTGGCCCGGTTCGACGCGTCAGCGCGGAGTGAGTGTGGGATCAGGCTGAAGCGATGTAGCGGGCGCCGGGTTTGGAATGAGCGAAATCGGCGGCTAGCCGCCGCCGTTGCGACTGAAATTCATCCCAGAGCGCGCCATCCTGCAGGGAGGGGATGGTGACCAATTCGCCCCGGTCGAAGCCGACAAGGGCGGCATCGACCATCTGTTCGGGGCTCATGGCTCGCGCGCTGCGGCCATAGTCGCCGTTGCCGGCGATGTCCCAGAATTCGGTCGCGGTCCCACCCGGCAGAACCGCCTGCACGCGGATCCCCTTCGCTCCCAGTTCGTGCTGCAGGGACTGGGAAAAGGCCAGAACGAAGGCCTTTGTGCCACCGTAGACGCCATTGAGAATCTCGGGAGCGACGGCCGCGATCGACGAAATGTTGATGATCGCGCCTTTGCCCCGTCCAACGAAGCCGGGCACAGCGGCGTTGGTTAGGCGCATCAAGGCCGTGACATTGAGATCAACCATCCGTTCCATTCGGTCGATATCAGACTCCATCAGCGGGGCGACGGCGCCGAAGCCGGCATTGTTGACCAGGAGCGTGAGCGCGGGATCACTTCGGATAAGACCTTCAACGCGGTGCAGGCTCGCGGCGTCCGTAAGATCCGCGGTGACGACGCGAACCAGCCGACCGGTCTCGTTCGTGATGCGCTTGGCTGCGACTTCGAGGCGGTCGGTGTTGCGCGCGACGAGCGTGAGGTCGAACCCCCTTCGTGCGAGCCGATCGGCGTAAACAGCGCCGATCCCGCTGGAGGCGCCGGTGACAAGCGCAGTTCCCTGGTTGGACATAGCAGTCTTCCTTTTTTGAGGGTGGGATGGCCTCAGTGGGCCATCGCCACACTCATCATCCGTCGCTCCCCTGGTCGAGCCGTCCTTCGGTATTGCCCTTCCCAGACGGATGGCGGGTGTGGAGCGTGCCTCGCAGGCTCATCGCGTGTGTTCGGAGGGGCATTTTCCGGATGCCAATCCGGCGCCCCTACCAAGGTCTGCTGTCGTCGATAACAGCGTTCACTGGGCATGCGCGACGGCGGATCGCAGACTCGGTCGGGTAGCTGCAAGCTCGACCCTGACGCCGCTTGCACCGGGAGCTTGAACCGCGATCAGGGACTTTAGGAGAACAGAAATGCTGTTACCCGCACTGGAACGGCTTGTTCCGGCCGTTGGCGATCATCCCTCATTCGAGGTCGGAGAGGAGGTACGCGTACTCGATCGAAATCCGATCGGCCATTACCGCGTGCCGACCTATCTCCGGGGTGCCCAGGCGACCGTCGTGCGCATTATCCGGCCTGCCATGATCGACAACGAGCAGGAGGGATATGGGCGCAATGCAGGTGACCGCCGCCACTACTACCGCATAGCTGTCCCGCTCGTGCGCCTTTGGCCTCAATACGTCGGCTCCCCCAGCGATGAACTGCGGATTGAGGTTTTCGAAACCTGGTTGGAGCGTCTGTAATGTCTGAGCCCCATGACCACGACCATGGCCACGACCATGATCACTCCCACGACGATCATTCTCATGAAGCCCTCGATGCAGGGTCGGTACCGGGATACTACGAGGTGATGGAGACGGCGATGCGGGAACTCCTGATCGCCAAGGGCATCATTTCTGCCAACGATATCCGTCACCAGATCGAGGTACTGGATTCCCGCACCCCGGCACTGGGCGCGGCGGTGGTTGCAAGGGCCTGGAGCGATGCTTCGTTCCGCGCGCGACTTCTTGCCGACGGTCGTGCCGGATGTGAGGAACTCGGCATCAGCTTCTATGATGATACGCAGTTGATCGTGCTGGAGAACACCCATCAGGTCCATAACCTGATCGTCTGCACGCTCTGCTCCTGCTATCCGCGTCCTGTCCTCGGCCTGCCGCCGGATTGGTACAAGCTCAAACCCTATCGGGCCCGAGCGGTGAGCGAGCCGCGCCTCGTCCTGTCCGAGTTCGGTACGTTCATCCCCGACGACGTCGAGATCAGGGTCAGCGACTCCACTGCCGTAATCCGGTACCTCGTCCTGCCGATGCGCCCGCCAGGCACGGATGGTTGGTCGGAGGAGCAACTCGCCGCGATTGTCACGCGCGACGCCATGATCGGTGTCATCCCCGTCACCCTGCCCGTGGAGAGCCTTCGATGAGCACCGAGGATTTTGTAAGTCGACTTCCCAACGATATCGGCGGCTTCGAGGCTGGTTCCGTCCTGCGGGTCGAGCATGCGCTCGAACCCTGGGAGAAGCGCTGCCATGCACTCGCCGACGTGCTGGACTTCAGGAAGATCATCAACACCGAGGAGAAGCGCAAGGGCGTCGAGGCGCTCGGCGAAGCCTTGATCGGCAAGCTCCCATACTACGAGCGGTGGATCGTCGCCTTCGCCAATATCGCTTTCACCAAGGGAATCCTGACACCGACAGAGCTTGCCGAGAAAATGGCCGAAGTCGAGGCCCGGCACCCTGCAAGTCGGGGCGCAGCAAGTTGAGTGCCCAGGCGACTTGCTTCCAAGAAGCGGACCCGAGCGTGGCTCTCCATCGGAGAGCCACTGCGGAGGGGGTGGGCACGCTGCTGCTTGTCCTGGCAGCCAGCGCCGGCGGCATCGCCGCCCAGAAAAGCTACGGCGTCGAGCCCGGTCTGGTGCGGCTTACTCTGGCGTTGGTGCTCGCGGGGGCGCTGGTCTCTTTGATCGTGGCGTTCGGGCATGTGTCGGGCGGCCACTTCAATCCCCTTATCACGGCACTTCAGTGGCTTGCCCGCGAACGTTCCGGAACCTGCGCACTTGCCTATGTGCTCGCCCAACTGGGGGGCGGCCTAGCCGGCGGCGCGATCGGAGCCTGGCTCTGGCACGCGACGTCGAAACCGGTGGCCGGATTGCGCTGGGAAGGATTTGCCAGCGAGACGGTAGCGAGCGCGGGCCTCATGCTGGTCGTCTTCGGCTGCATGCGCGGCAGTCGAACGGAAACCGGGCCGTTTGCCGTCGGCGCCTGGCTTTTGGCGGCGATTTTGGCGACGCCGACCACTTCCTATGCCAATCCTGCGGTCGTGCTCGGCGCGCTGGTATCCGCCGGCCCCGTATCGCTCGGTCTGTCATCTGCCCTGCCATTTATCCTGGCCCAGATGCTCGGCGCACTTGGTGCGTTTGCGCTGGTCGCCGTGATCTTTCCCAAGGCGCCCCGCCGAACCTGATTGCGTCCGCGCCCGCCGACAAACCTGCATGTCCTGGTTTCGTAAACGCGCAACGCGGTCGACGCGTCGGCTTTCGGCTGATCGCGTCGCTGCTTTCCAACCCTCGTCCGCGCCATTCCGGCCCGGAACCTTCTAGGAGCACACGAGAAATGCATATGATCGATTGGAATGGCTATCGTCAGCAGGTACTGGCAGGAGTAGGTGGGCTCGGCAAGATTACGCCTGACACCACGCGCGGCTACGCGATGCTCGGCGGCGCCGGTGCAAAGACAGGCCATCTCGACGCCAAGACGCGCGAACTCATAGCGCTCGCCTGTGCCGTCACCCTACGCTGTGACGGCTGCATAACAGTCCATATCAAGGCGGCCATCGGCTACGGCGCGACCAAAGAGGAAATTGCCGAGGCGCTGGGCGTCGCCATCAGCCTGAACGCCGGCGCAGCTCTTGTCTATTCGACCCGTGCAATGGACGCATTCGACGCGCTCGACGAGGCGTGAACCGTCCGGCGCCGTGACTCCAAGAACGTCGTCCTTGATCAAAGGGGGCACGTCGCCCTTATAAGTTCAGCCCGGAATTCAGCGCCGCTTGGCTGCCGCGTACGCGGTGCCCTTCCGGTGGCGCACGCATCGACGCGATCACCTCGTGCCGATGCGGTTCCTTGCGCGGCGCGGGATCTTCTCCCAAAGCTGGAGCCAGCGCACAAGGCCTCGGCCCTTTGGATCTCCACTTCCGGGTTGGCATTGTGCCGTGTCCCGGCGCCCCGATCCACAGCATAGCTCCCCTGCCAGTCGCTTTCACTCGCGCCCTCATCACCAGCGCTGCCCGGCTTCCCAGCGGACCTGTTTCCGTCATCGCCGGATTGAGCCGCGAGCAGGCCGCAATTGGCTCAACCCGGCCGATTTTTCGGGGAGCCCCCTACCTTCGTGTGGGGGGCAGCCGCACCCCGTATGATGGTGGAGCCCCCCTCAAAACACGACACTCGCATGGTCTTCGCCGGCATGCGCTGGCATCCCCAGGCACTAGCAAAGGAACGCTGGATGGACAGTCCTCACAAGTTGATCGACACGATCCATGGAAGGTTAGCCTATCGCGATGACGGTAGAGGGGGGGAGCTTCCCCTCGTGATATTGCAGCGGTTTCGCGGAACAATGGACGACTGGGATCCGGCTTTCCTCACGCCGCTCGGCGCGCACCGCCGCATCATCCGGCTCGACAATGCCGGCATCGGAGGATCGGGCGGCAGAGTGCCGGATACCCTCGATGGGATGGCTGAGGTCGTGCTCGCGTTCCTCGATGCTTTGGGGCTTGAGCAGGTTGACCTGCTGGGCTGGTCGCTCGGCGGCTTCGTGGCACAGCATGTCGCGCTAGCCGCGCCGCACCGGATCCGACGCCTTGTGATCGCAGGGTCTGGTCCCGGGGGCGTAAGCGAGGGTCCTCAGCCGGATCCGCGTGTTAGGGACGTGATGGCTCACGCGGAGAACGGAGACGAAGACTTTCTGTTCCTGTTCTTCGCCCCCAGCGCCGCCAGCAGGGCAGCCGGCATCGCTTCACTCGAGCGTCTCGCGGCCGTCCCGGATCGCGTCCCAAAAGTGTCTTCAATCGGCTTTACCGGCCAATTGAGGGCGATCGGTGCCTCGAAAGAGGTTCGCAGCCGGCTTGGGGAACTCTCGATGCCGATCCTGGTCGCCAATGGCATCCAGGATGTCATGATCCCCGCCTACCGCTCCTATGTCATCGCGCAGGAAGCGCCGAACGCGAAGCTCGTTCTGTACCCGAACTCCGGTCACGGCTTCCTGTTTCAATACCCGGATGATTTTGCCGGAGAAGTGAACCGCTTTCTCGATCAGCCGGAACGGTCGCTGGCAGCCTTTGCCAACTCACCACTCCCCGCAGAAGGACGTTCAAGATGATTTCCGATTTGAATGGGCGGGGCCTCGACATGACGCGCCGCGACATGATGGCAGGTCTGCTCGCCGCCAGCGCCAGTGCGGCCGCTTTTCCTAGCCTCGCCTCTGCATCGACACTCACCAAAACACATCAGGACGGAGAGAATACCATGACCTTTTTCAAGACCAAGTCTGGCATCGAGCTCTTCTACAAGGACTGGGGTCCCAAAGAAGCGCAGCCGATCGTGTTCCATCACGGCTGGCCGCTTTCGGCGGACGATTGGGATAACCAGATGCTGTATTTTCTCGACAAGGGCTTTCGGGTCATCGCCCATGACCGACGCGGCCACGGGCGCTCCACCCAGACGGATAGCGGCAACGACATGGACCATTATGCGTCCGATGTCGCCGAACTGACCGACGCACTCGACCTCAAGAACGCCATCCATATCGGACACTCGACGGGCGGCGGCGAAGCCGCGCGCTATGTCGCGCGCGCGAAGCCCGGGCGCGTGGCCAAGGCGGTGCTCGTAAGCGCCATTCCCCCGATCATGGTCAAAACCACCGCCAACCCTGGAGGCACGCCGATCGAGGTGTTCGACGGCTATCGCGCCGCACTGGCTGCCAATCGGGCTCAGTTGTGGCTGGATATCGCGAGCGGCCCATTCTACGGCTTCAACCGTCCCGGGGCGAAGGTTCTGCCGGGGACCATCCAGAATTGGTGGCGTCAGGGCATGATCGGTGGGGCCAAGGCCCACTACGACTGCATCAAGGCGTTTTCGGAAACCGATCAGACCGAAGATCTCAAGCAGATCAAGGTGCCGACGCTTGTCCTGCATGGCGATGATGATCAGATCGTCCCGATCGCGGACGCAGCACTGTTGTCGGTGAAACTGCTGAAAAATGGTGAGCTTAAGGTCTACAAGGGCTTTCCGCATGGAATGCTGACAACCCATGCCGACGTCCTGAACCCTGACATCCTGGCCTTTATCAAGGCCTGACGCAGAACAAGGGAACGGCGGCCTGACGCCGTTCCCTTCACACAGGATCGGGCAAAAAGCCTGTAGCGTCGCATAGAACAGAGAGTGCTGGCCGTTTTGACCCCGCCGGCCTACTTTGGCTCGGCAAGGTAGTACATGACTGTACGCAATCGGGGCCGCACACGTGAAAATGAAGGCAAGAGGAGGCAGGTGGTGGGGAACTGTGGCCGCCGCCAGCCTGGCCTGCGTGATCTTCGCAATCGATTTGCGTCACGGCGTCGATTCGTCAGTCGCGGTTCTCTATGCGTTGGTGGTTGTCCTGGGCTCGATGGGGACAGTCCAGCGAGTCACCTGGTCTTGGGCGGGCATTTGCGCCGTGCTCGCCGGGGCGTCCTATGCCTGGGCTTACAAGGATGCTCCCGACTTCACGAGTACCTACAAGCTGGCCTTCGCGCTCGTGGCGATCGCGATCACGGCATCTCTCGTGACGAGCCGGAAGCGCCTTGTGCTGGCTCAAGTCAAACTCGAGGACAGTCGCCGTGAGCAACGCATTCTCGCCGATTCTGTCCCACAGATTCTGTGGGGGACAGATGCATCGGGACAGTGCAACTTTCTCAACGCCCGCTATGCCGAATACACCGGCATTAGCGTCGATGATGCCGTTCGAGCCAATTCCTGGGTGGAGCCAGTCCATCCAGAGGACCGTCCGGGCATGCTCAGGCTTTGGCTTGCGGCGCGGGCAAGCGGAAACGAGTTCCGAGCGCACTGCCGCGTCAGGCATCGGGATGGAACCTATCGCTGGATGCATTCTATCGGGCGCCCAGTCCGATCGCCGGAGACCGGGGAAATCGTTCGTTGGATGGGCGGCCTCTCGGATGTCGATGACGAATTCAAAGCTCAAAAGAGAATTCAGAAGCTGAATCGCGAACTTGAGGACCTGGTCGCTCAGCGAACGGTCGAACTCCAGGAAACGCGTTGGCGCTTTCGCAGTCTCTACGAGGACCCCAATATCTTCGTCGCCGAACAGAACTGGAGCGAATCCGGGGCCATCCTGGACGACCTCAGGGCCAAGGGCGTGACCAATCTGCGGTCCTATCTGCTGGGAAATCCGGAGGTGCTGCAGGCTTGTCTCGCCGGCGTCCGGACCGTGGATGTGAACGACGCCATTTGGCGGAAGCTGGGTTACGAGTCGAAGGCTGATCTGGTTACAAAGGCGCCTAGGGACGGCGTCGTCGATGCCGTTGCAGCCTTGCTTCCCCAACTCGAGGCGCTCTTCGAGGGGCGGGACTATGTAACGTCGACGACGGCGCTCGTGCGGGCAGACGGTGGGCGGATGCCGGTCATCTTCGCTGTCAATCTCATGCCCGACGGTACCGCCTATGCAACCCTCTTCGATATTACGGATCGGGAGGCTGCCAGCGAACTCATGGCCGCTGCTCAGCAGGAACTGGCCCGCGCAAACAGGGTTGCGACCGTCGGTGCTCTGTCGATTTCGATTGCCCACGAACTTAACCAACCAATCGCATCGATATCCGTTGATATCGAAACCGGACTCCGGATGTTGGCCAAGGACGAACCTGACTACGACATGGTGGCCCGTATCTTGGCCCGGCTGCGTCGCAATGCGGGCAGGCTTGCGAGCATCGTTCAGCAGACTCGCGATCAGATTACCAACCACCAGCGTAGGCTCGAACTGGTGGATCTGACGGCGCTCACAGAAGAAACGCGGCTGCTGCTCGAGCGGGAAGTCGTTGCCCGCCGCGCCGTGGTAAAGATACGGGCAGCTTCATCCGTGCCACGTGTTTTGGTGGATCGCATCGCGCTGCAGCAGGTTCTCGTCAATCTGATCGTCAATGCTCTTGATGCTCTGGCGGCTGTGCCCGAGCAGAAGCGCAACGTGGAAGTGTCTGTCGAGCCGGGGGAGGAAGGTCACGTCCGCGTTCGAGTGGCAGATACAGGGCCGGGCATTCACGATGACGTCCTTGCGAAGATCTTTACCCCATTCTTTACGACCAAGCCTGACGGCATTGGCATGGGACTTCAGATCTGCCGCACGACGGTAGAGAGGCTAGGCGGAGAGCTACACGTCACCAATTTGCCCGAGGGCGGGGCGTCGTTCGAGTTCACCTTGCCGGCTGCAGCTTCCGAGATGGCCGAGGCCTGCTAGCGGTACGTGAGCAGGCGCGGGCCGGCCAGACTACCAATAGTACCGGATAGCTTTGTAGGGGGCGCCGCAGGGTTCGGCAGGACCATAAACGCCAACAGCGCGCCACGGCAGTCGAGCCGTGCGACTACCAAGGTATAGGCCTCACACCGCCGCGGTATGGTGGATTGGCCATTGGCCGTTTGGTATGGAGGATGCAGCCAGAAACATCTTTCAGCCCACTGGCAATTCGAAATGGGCTTTCGTGCCAACCAACGGACGTATGCCAATGCAACGGCAGCTGGAAGCACCTTCAGAGGGCGGATCGATGTCAATCAGCAGTCCTCTCTTGCCGCTTGTCATTGTGGTTGACGACGATGCAGAACTGAGGGAGTCGCTCAAGGATCTGTTCACGTCAATCGGGATCGAGACGAAGGCTTACGCTTCAACGAGCGACCTCCTTGCCGCCGGACTTCCCGACCGGCCAAGTTGTTTGGTTCTCGATCTACGAATGCCGGGCACGAGCGGCCTGGAGTTGCAAACGCATCTTGCCAAGATTGGCGCGCGCATTCCCATCGTGTTCATTACAGGACATGGGGACGTGTCGACATCTGTCAGGGCCATGAAGGCAGGCGCTGTCGACTTCCTGCCAAAGCCATTCCGTGATCAGGAGCTTCTTGATGCCGTGACAACCGCTCTGCGCGCCGACGAGACGCGCCGAGTCGACGATCGGGAGGTCACCGAATTACGGGGGCTCGCTGCGCAACTGACGCCGCGCGAAATGGATGTCTTGCGCGGGGTGGGACGCGGCCTTCTCAACAAGCAGATCGCCTATGAGATGGGCGTGACGGAAATCACGGTGAAGATGCATCGAAGCAATGCCGGACGGAAACTGAAAGTCGTCTCGGTTGCTGACATGGTAAGAAAGATAAAGCTCCTCAACATGTGAGCTCCTGCCCGTCGTGATCTTGCGATTTCGCTGCCGAAAGCCAGTCTGAGGAATCTCAAGGAAGTTCAGCCGGGAGCAGCAACATTTCGCACGCGAAATGCGAAAAGAGGCCGCGAAGGAGAGTTCGCGGGCCTCTTCTATGGTCGAATTCTCCAAGAATGGCCTGTTGCCAACTTGGCGATCGGGCGGTCCCGTTTTGACGTCAAGCCGTCTCGTGGAGTCGACGATCGAACATCATACCGCTTCCCACGCCGGCCAGCGTCTTGGCAACGGCAAGGACCGCGAGGTCCACCAGCGGCTCAATAGCTATGACGAGCGCGTAGGCTCCTCCGAATAGGGCGACGGAGACGGTGTTCTCAATCGTGAAGCCCTGGCCATAGAAGGCCCAGAACGCGACCCAGGCAACGATACCCAGCTGATAGGTGGTCGAGAGTGCCAGCACCTGGTGATAGGTCAACCGCACATAGGGCGTGCCAGGCGCGATGATCATCGGGGCGATCGTCCGCAGCGCAAACAGCGGAACCAGAAGTGTCGTGATGTTCATTCCATATTGCGGCAGATCGAACGGGGCCACAGTCAATCCTTGAACGAGAAGACCGACTGCCAGGCCGATGGCTGCCGGAGCCGCCCCGAAGATCAGAAAAAGAGTCGAGCCGAGGATGAGATGAACCTCGGACACGCCGATTGCTACGTGAGGCAACACCTCAAAGAAGCAGAAGACGAGTGCAGCTGCCACCGCGCTACGCGCGGCCAATGACACGGCGCCGCGGTCATGAATCGCATTGGCTGCGAGCTTGAGCGTGTACCCACCGGCGCCTGCTGCGGTGGCGTAGCTGAGCCAGATCTTGGCTCCGTCTACGAGTCCGGGCTCGATATGCATGATTGTCTCCTTCTGCCGTATCGTTTGACGGCGCGGGTTGAATTTCGCTCGCCAAAAATACGCGGAGTCGGTTCGCTCCAGCCACAGCGCGAGTGTCTAGGCCGCCGCTGCTGATGCGCAGCTTGTGATCTACCTTGGTAGGGGAAGTATGCGTGGGCGCCGCGGCTCAGGCTGGATAGCCTTAGTCCGCGAAGGCCTCGGGATCGTACCGCCGTCGCCAACCGGTCTTTGCCACATGGCTCGCCGATCGTCCTCGCTGCCCGGCAGGGACCAGCCGCATAGGGCGAGCTGATTGCCAGCCCGCATTCATGGCCCATGGGAGCCGGCTAGGTTGAGCCGTGTCCGGCGATTTTGTCGGTCCCCATCGCGCTCCCTCGCCCGCCGGGCTCTGCTGTCCCCGGGGAACGCGCAGGAGGAACCCGGAAATCCGGTTCAGCCGTGCAGGCGGGTGCCTTCAGGCGCGAGCGGGAGATCGAACGTGAAAATGGCTCCCCCGCTCATCTGATTGGCAACGGTCAACTGTCCTCCCATGGCCTCCACGGCTGAACGACAGATCTGAAGACCCATGCCGATGCCGGTCGCCTTGGTCGTGAAGAATGGCTCGAACAGCTTCTCCAAATACTCTTCTGGAATGCCTGGCCCCGTGTCCGCAACTTTTACGCGAACCGCTGTTGCTTCCGCTGCTATCCTGAGTGTGATGCGACGCACCCCGGGCTGCCCCCGCATCGCATCGGCCGCATTGTTGATCAGGTTCACGAAGACCTGCTGCAGTTCGACAGGGTCGCCATTTATCATCGGCACCGCGTCTGCGCAGATGATCTCCAAGTCAACGTCCGACCGCTTGAGATCAAGGTCCAAGAGATCGCGGGTGTCGGAGATCAGCAGGGGAAGATTGATAGCCCTAGCTTGGCGTCGCCCTGCGACGATGTTCTCGCGGGTCCGCTGGACGATCCCGGCAACGCGCTGGGCGGTCTTTTCGACGCGCTGCAGGATGCGGCCGAGCGTCGCCAGGTCAGGGGTTTCGCGAGCGACGAGACGCAGTCCCGTTTGCGCGTCCATCAGCATTGAGGCGATAGGCTGGTTCAATTCGTGGGCGATCGACGCAGAGAAGGCGCCCACTGTTGCGACGCGGTTGGCGCGAGCCAGTTCCGCCTGCGCGGCTCGGCGCATCTCCTCGATCTTTTCCTGATCCGATAGATTGAGGTGGCTAGAAAGATGGAGCCCATCCGGAAGTCTGGTCACGGTGAAATAGACGGGGATCCGCTGGTCTCCCTTTCCGGTGAGCGTGGTCCGCCCGTCGATGTGATCGATGCCATAGAAGTACATTTCAAGTTGGCGAAGGAGCACCTCGGGACCATCGTCCGCATTCTGCTGGGGCGGATTCGCGACGAGTTCGGCGACACTCTCGAACCCCATCAGGCGCGCCAGGGCCTCGTTGACCCGGGTGGTGTGGATCGCATCCAGCGTCCGCGTCAGTTCATCTGGGTGCGCCATCATATAGGCGCGGAGATCGCTGACGCCGCTCGCCTTGATCTCGTCGAGAATTTTTCCCGCCGCACTAAAGTCCATTTCCGCGAAGGTTATGTTGCTTACGTCGAACAATCCGGCATAGCGGCGCTCGGTGCGCATTAGTTCGGTGGTCCGCTCCTCGACGCGTTGCTCGAGTGTTTCGTTGAGTTCGCGGACCTTTTGATGAGCGGTTACCTCGTCGTGAATGTCCGATACTCCGCCATAGTATCGGATCTCTTCCGCCCCCTCTGCTACGCGTACGGGGCGGCCTACGATCGACATCCACCGATAGCTTCCGTCAGCGTGTCTCAGGCGAAACGTATCGCGTAGCTCATCCCCGGAGGCGAACGATCTCCTCAGATTATCCAGATATGCCTCACGATCATCGGGATGGAAATCCTCGATCCAGTCCTGCTTTTCTATGACAGCGTGCAGGTCGCGGCCTGTGACCTGAGTGAATCGTTCATTGTAAAAGTCCACCCGCGCGTTTCGATCCGCTCGGAACAGAATTTGCGGCACCATATTGGTGAAGGTAACTAGTTCCGTCCGACTTTCTTCGAGTTCCGCTCGAACTTTCTGAAGTTCTTCTTTCGCGGTAACCTCGTCGTGCACATCCGAAAGTCCGCCGTAGCGCTCCACTTGTCCCGTCAGGGGAGACAGCACCGGATTGTCGTAAATCTGCATCCAGCGGTACCGACCGTCGACCTGACGTATTCGGACTTTGAGATTGGTTGTGGTCCGGCTCGCGACAGCGGCAGTGACGGTCTCGACAAGTACCGCCATATCCTCCGGATGGACCACATCATTGTAGCGCTGCCCTTCGAGCACCGTCCAACGGTCCAGCCCCGTTACAGCGGTCCAGCTTTCATTCAGATACTCGATCTCACCGCGAGGATTGGATCGCCATAAGACGTAGGGAACGGAATTGGCAAAAAGCTCTACTTGCGACCGACTGAGTTCAAGATCTTGTTTCGTCGCCTCGAGCCGCTTGCGGCTGATCAGCAACGCAGCTGTGACGAGGATCGCAATGCAGGCAAGCACACACCGCAGCGCGCTCGTTGGTGAGGGTTGATGAAGATTGTTCACTGCCCAGGCGCAGACGGCAAGTATCACGCATGCGCCTGCGGCGCGCCCCACCGCCTTTCCGCTGCCTACGGCAGAAACGAGCACCAAGACCGCCAGATACAGAATCGAGATCGAGAAATCGTATTCAGGGATGCTGTCTATCCAGAAGACGAGCGCCGCCAGGAGGCCGGCCGACGTTAAAAGCAGTGGTCTTCCCAGTTGCCGGGTCATGCCGCGCGAGCCCTTCGATCCGTCGTGTTCATAGCTGCCCCGCGGTAGATTATTGTCCGCTGGCCAAGTCATCCGGCCAGGACGTTGTATCGGGGTGATCCGCCCCAGAGCTCCCCGGCGCAAGCTAGCTGTCCAAAGCTGGCAGTTCCAGCCCGGCACAGGCGTGTCGACTGGCGTCGGTGGCGGGTGGCTGGCTGATGGGCATCGCCGTTACCCGCGTCGAGCGTGTCGACGCGCATTGCGGAACCTCGGCGAGAGCCTCGCCCTTAGAGCGATCGATGTAACAATGCCCGTCAGGATCTCTACTCTTGTACTGTTCGCCGACCGGCGGCTCGCACGTGTTTGCTGTTCAATCCTGACGTACAGCGATCCGGCTCAAATAAGCTGCGGCATCGTCAACCGTCCACCCCATACCGTGGTAGGGGATGCTATGCGGTAGAGATCCTGCGATGGAACCAGTGCGTGGAGTCGGCGATCTGCGTCGAATCGGCACCGCGGCGAGCCTACGATCGCGAAGGCCGAGTGAGCGGCATCCATGGCAAGTCAGTTGGAAAGCTAGAGTTCGTGTCTACCATACCTCCGAATTCGCCCCCTCTGATTGCGGTTGTCGACGACGACGACGATGTGCGGACGGCGCTGGATGACATGCTGAAGAGCCTGGGCTACGCCGCCCAGCTGTTTGAGACGGCTGACGCCTTTTTGTCGTCGGGTAGTGGCGGCGAGGTCGACTGCGTAATTAGCGACGTTCAAATGCCGGGAACAAGCGGGCTGCAGCTTGCCCGCGTCATGCAGTTGGCGAAGATGCCGGTCATTCTGATAACCGCATTTCCAACCCCAGAGGTAGAGCAGCAGGCTGAAGCCGCTGGCGTGCGGCGACTTCTGGTCAAGCCGTTCGATTCTAGCGACCTCATCGCCGAACTGGACCGCTTGCTCGCCTAGCCGCAGGACACTAGCGGCGCATGAATCACCGCGGCCCAAATCACCTCGGGCGTCCGTACGATTGTTAGGCCTTCGGAAAAATGCTCGACGTGGCTGGACGTAACCTGGTCGAATGCCTTCTGGGTGTAGGGCGCGGGTTTGTCAGCATAAGGGCACGTTGATTTAATCTCTGCATGATTGGCACCGGGGAGTGTTAGCCTGACCTTTTCCTGTATGAGGGTCAGCAGATCGCGCTGCAGGGTTGTCGCGCCGCACCATCGCCGCGTTTGCGGCGCGACGGCAAACACATTTACCGGTGCTTCGGTCGCCGCACGTAGCCCGCAGTCGAGAGCGTGCTGGAGCCGATTGATATTCTCGGCCGACAGCAGAGATTGTCAGGCTATCGATACGCCCGCCATGGCTTCCGAAATAAGCCATAGCCGCTCCGCCAAAACGGGATCAGCCGCCCATGGAGCAACGCCCTTGCGGCCGGCTTCGGCGGTGTTGATGGCGGCAATCTCGCAGTCTTCGCAATAGACTCCGCCAAGCCCCTGTAGCTGCGGGCTTGTAGCGGCCCAGACAGCTGTTGCTGCCGCCTGCTGGACCGTCTTCATGCCACGGGCCGGGTCGACGCGGAGATTGCCGTGTTCGTCGCGCGCGTCGAAGCCGGCAATCTCCTCTTCCGAGAGATGCCGCGCGAGGCCGGTCAGCACCTGGCCCGGATGCAGCGAGAAGGCCCGCACGCCCGCGGCTTGGCCCCGCTTGTCCAGCGAGAGGGCGAACAGCGCATTGGCGGTCTTGGACTGGCCGTAGGCCAGCCATTTGTCATAAGGACGTTCGAGGAAATCGATGTCGTCGAAATCGATTCCTGCGATCTGATGCCCGCGCGATGAGACGGCGATGACCCGGGCATCGCCATTGCGCATCAGCGCCGGCCAGAGTGCCGCGGTCAACCGGAAGTGACCCAGGTGATTGGTCGCAAACTGGTTTTCGTGGCCGTCGATATCGCGAGACAATGGAGCTGCCATGATGCCGGCCCCGTTGATCAGGATATCGATGGAACGGCCGCTTTCGACGACGCGCTGGCCGAAGGCGGCAACCGAGGCGGCATCCGCCAGGTCGAGCCGGTCGATCTCGACATTGGAAATTCCAGCGAGGGCGGCGGTGGCACGATCGGGGTCGCGCGCCGGAACGATCACCCGGGCACCGGCCCCGGCCAGTGCCCGCACGGTTTCGAGGCCGATGCCAGAATGGCCGCCGGTGACGATTGCCGTCTTGCCGGACAGGTCAATTCCGCTGACGATGTCCGCGGCAGTGCTGGCCGCGGAAAACGGCGATCCGATGGGATGTTGAAGCTGTGTCATGCTGATCTCCACTGGTAATGACCCTGCATATGATCTACCTACCCAGACAATCCAGTCGGCCAAATCCGGGATACTATCGTGATCGTCCAAATCATGCCCAGTGATGCCCTGTCGGCCATCCTCAATGCCATCAATGCGGTTGCGCTCTGCTCGATCAGCCTTCAGGCGGGCGGCGATTGGGGCATTCGATTTGCGGCACCGGCCAATATCAAGTTCAACGTGGTGCGCCATGGTGGCTGCTGGCTGCTCACGGCGGATCAAGCACCTGTGCAACTGGAGGCCGGCGACTGTTTCGTCGTCACCAATGGTGCCTTTGACCTGGCGAGCACCCCGGACGCGACGATGGTCGCGGCCCAGGATGTCTTCTCCGGCTCGGGCGTGGCGGCACAACTGGGCGAGGGCAACGACTTCGCCATCCTCGGTGGCAGCGTGCGGCTCGATACGATCGATGGCGTGGTGCTGTCCGATGCCCTGCCACGCATTCTGGTCATCAAGGGCGACGCGGCTGCGCCGATCGCCTGGCTGCTCGACCAGCTCGATCGCGAGTGGGATTCCGGCGCGCCCGGAGCGCAACTGATGTGCAATGACCTGCTGCGCCTGGCCTTCATCCACGTGCTACGCGCCCATCTGGCGCAGCGGGCTGCCAATGATACCGGCTGGTTGAGCGGCTTGACCGACCGTCACATTGCCCCGGTACTGCAGGCGGTACATGCCGAACCCGAACGCAACTGGACGCTCACCGAATTGTCGCGCCTTGCCGGCCAATCGCGGTCCAGCTTTGCCGCGCGGTTCAAGCAGCGCGTTGGCGTCGCGCCGCTGGACTATCTGACACGCTGGCGCATGCGCCTGGCGGCCGGCAAGCTGCGGCGTGGCGTCGAGCCGGTCTCCAGCATCGGCGCAACTCTCGGCTATCGCTCGGACAGCGCCTTCGGCGCCAGCTTCCACCGGATCTATGGAACGTCGCCGTCACGCTATCGAAAAGAACAGAAGGTCGGCTCCTCGGCCATCGAAGCTGATAGCGCGGGTCACTGAATGTCTGGCGAGGGATCGCTCAGCCGTCGACATGGGTGAGCTTGTCCGGATTGCGCATCATGTAGATGGCGGTGATCTTGCCGCCCTCTATGGCGAAGGCGGTGGTCTGCAGGATCGCGCCGCGTTCGCGGCTGACATAGCCGGGCAGGCCGTCGATCCAGGCCGGTCGGATGAACTGGGTCCAGTCGGGGCCGAGCTTGCGATGGAGCCCGCCATACATGCGCAGCACATGATCCATGCCGACAATCGGGCGCAGGAAAGCGAAGACCTTGCCGCCGCCATCGGAGTGCAGGACGACGTCATCGGCCAGAAGTGCCCGCAGCGCGGTGACATCGCCGGTGTGAGCGGCGGAAAAGAAAGCCTGGGCGATGCGATCACCATCCTCGCGGGCGACGGGAAAGCGCGGGCGGGCCTCCTGCACGTGCTTTCGGGCGCGGGAGGCGAGCTGGCGCACGGCGGGCGCGTCACGGCCCAGCGTGGTGGCGATCTCGTCGAGCGGTTGGCCAAAGACATCGTGCAGCAGGAAGGCGGCCCGTTCCAAGGGCGAAAGGCGCTCAAGCGCGAGCATGAGCGTCATGGTCAGTTCGTCGGTATCGATGCCGGGCTCGTCCGGTTCGAGGATCGGCTCGGGAAGCCAACTGCCGACATAGAGCTCGCGCCGCGCGCGAGCCGATTTCATTTCATCGAGGCACAGTCGGGTGACGATGCAGGCGAGAAAAGCGCCGACATTGGTGACCGCGGACTGATCCGTATTGGACCAGCGCAGCCAGGCATCCTGCACGATGTCCTCGGCGGCGGCGCGGCCGCCGAGCATCCGATAGCCGAGACGGACCAGCCGGCGCCGGTGCGTCTCGAAGACGTCCGAAGCCTGGTCAGGCGTCATAGCCGCCCTCGGGGAATGGAGGGGGCACGGCAAAGCCGACCTGCAGGCGGTTCCACAGATTGATGGCGCCGATGGCAAGGGTCAGGTTGACCTGTTCCTGCGGCGTGAAGGCGGCTTCGAGGATTTCGTACTCGGCCTCGTCGACATCGGTTTCCGACAGCCGGGTCAAGGTCTCCGTCCAGCCAAGGGCCGCGCGTTCGCGCGCTGTGTAGTGGGGCGCCTCGCGCCATGCGTCCAGCAGGTAGAGTCGCATTTCGCTTTCACCGGACTTGCGCAGGGATGTGGCGTGCAGATGGATGCAATAGGCGCAACCATTGATCTGGGAAGCGCGCAGCTTGACCAGTTCCAGGAGGGTAGCTTCCAGAGTACTGGCCCTGAGGGCCGCTTCAAGCGCCATGATGGCCTTGATGGCGGCCGGTGCTTTGTCGAGGTGATCGTCCAGTCTGGCCTTCATCGAGCTCTCCTCAACGCGGGGGCTGGCTGGCGAGCCAGTTGGCATAGCCGACGGTGCCGAGGCGGGCCGAGCCGCGCGGCAGCAGCGTGTCATCGTTCAGAGGGGCTCCGAAATAGAGCGCTTCCGGCGTGCCGATGACGGCGCGGGTATCGCCGATATCGCGCAGATACTGGGCCAGCAGATCGGACATGCGGACTTTTTCGGGGCCGGCGATTTCGAGCGTGCCGTTGAGCGGGGCGGCGAGCGCGACATCCGCCATGACGGCGGCCACGTCGGGCGAGGCGATCGGCTGGATGAAGGCCGTCGAGAGGGTGATCGTGCCTTCAGCGCCGGCCGACTTGGCTATGCCGCCGAGGAACTCATAGAACTGCGTGGAATGCACGATCGTATAGGGAATGGGCGAGGCCTTGATCAGGGCTTCCTGCGCCTGCTTGCCGCGGAAATAGCCGCTTTCGGACAGATCCTGCGTGCCGACCACCGAGAGCGCGACGTGATGGCGAACGCTGGCGGCGGCTTCAGCGGCAAGCAGGTTGGGCCCGGCGGTCTGGAAGAACTCGAGTACAGCGGCATCTTCGAAGGACGGCGAATTGGCGAGGTCGAGCACCACGTCGACACCAATCATGGCCTCAGCCAGGCCCTCGCCGGTGATCGTATTGACGCCCGAACTGGGCGAGGCGGCGATAACCTCATGGCCGCGGTCGAGAAGTATGCGCACGGTCTTGGAGCCGATGAGGCCGGTGCCGCCGATGACGAGGATCTTCATGGTTCTTGCCCTTTGCTCGAGACGCTGTGCCGCGATTGGCGACGTCTTCAGGAGCAAGACGAGATGGCCTGGGGCGGATGTGACACGGGGGTCGAAAAAGATTCTGCCCGCTGCATGTCACACCGTCCGCATGGGTCTCGTCTTGGATGCATCAACCTTGAGTTCGGGGCATCCCATGCACGTCGGAAGATCCTATAGGCCGATCGAATTTGCGCTGTGGTCGCGCGGCAGCATCCTCTTCATGGTGCTGGTAAGCCTCTGTGCCATTGGGGCCTACAGCATCCCCTCGATTGCGGGCTTTTCCGTACCCTGGCCGATCATCGTCGTTTTGGGCACGACGGTGTCGCTGATGGCCGGCTTCAAGAATTCACAGGTCCTGGCGCGCAGTAGCGAGGCTCTTCAGGCCTTTGCCCAGATCTCGGCGACCAGCCGCATGCTGTCGCGCTTCTGTTGCGATTTCACAGACGAGCCCACCAAGCGCGCGCTAGTCTATCGTCATATCGCCTGGATGACGGCACTTCGCTTCTGCCTGCGCCGGCCGATGCCCTGGGAATCCATGGGCCGGAAATCTAATGCCGCGTTTCGCGAACGATACCGCGTCATCGAGGACACGACGTCTCTGTCCGACGAACTGGCGGCATTGCTGGGTCACGATGAAGCGGCAAAGATCCTGAAAAGCGGCATGCTCGCAGCGCCCCTGCAATTGCTCAACCAGCAAGGGCACCAGATCAATCTGCTGTTCCGCGATGCTGGCCTGGCGCCGCAAGTCTACACCGAATTGCTCAAGCTGCTGCGGGACTTGCATGACCAGCAGGCCCGCTGCGACCGGATCAAGAACAGCCCCTACCCGCGCCAATATGCCATTGTCAGCACGATGTTCGTGGCGATCTTCTGCACGCTCCTGCCCTTCGGCGCAGCGCCGGTCTTCGCGGAAATGAGCAGGCTGAGCGGCGTGTGGGGTGTGATCTCGATCTGGTTGACCATTCCATTCAGCACGCTATTGGGCTGGATGTATATGTCGCTCGACCAGGTCGGCGAGAGCACATCCAATCCCTTCGAGGGAGGCGCGAACGACGTCCCGATTTCGCAGATTTGCCGAGAGCTCGAGATTGAGTTGCGTTCTGCCATGGGCGAGCTCGACTTGCCCATGCCCCTTCAACCTATCAACGGCATAGCCACCTAGCTGATAGCGCTCTGTGACAATGGGGCCGGCGCATGAGCGACGGCAGTCGTTTGGCCTAGCTGGCCAAGAGCGGAAAGCCCAAGGGGAATGCGTCTTCGCTAGACCCTGCTCTTGGCGAGACTTCTCAATTGCCTGCCCGTCACACACACCAGCCACAATGCCAATGCGCAGTCGTTCAGAGTGGATAACGCGCCTGGCACTAAGGTCGCCGTGTCATACCAGAAGGCAGAGATGTCCGCCTTCCGGTAGCGCCAACAGTCTGCGACGGGGCGTAGATGGGTGCGCCGGCCGGCAGCAACGGGGCCGGGAGCAGACTGTCAGGTCTTGGCGGCGGTCATGCCCATAGCTGCTACTCGGCTCGACCCTACATTAGTCGTCCGGCGCCCTGTCTTCTCTTTCCGAGTACCTACCGTTCGTTCAGCTGCGGACAACGTCACAGCAACAGCGGAAGCGGCTATTTGGAATGACCACTGCCGATCAAGCTACCGAGCTCCGCCCTCCGCTGGTGGGAGGGCGGGCGCACGGCGAAGGCCTGTCGTTGGGCAACGACGCTAGGCGGGATCGTAGCCGCCATGCGCATTGTGGGTCTCGGTGCCAGCCAAGGGCGGGTTGAAGACGCAGACGAGGTGCAAATCGCCCTTCAGCGCCCGCAGGATGTGCTCGTCATGCTGGTCGAGCGCATAGACGGTGCCGACCGCGATCGGATGCGTCTTGCCGGTGGCGACGTCGAAGACTTCGCCGGCGCCGGCGATGCAGTAGTTCGTCTCGTAATGCTCCTTGTAGTGGCAATGCACTTCAGAGCCTTCCGGCACGACCGTGTGGTGGACGGAATAGCCGAGCCCGTCGCCCTTCACGATCAGCCGCGTGCTTCGCCAGCTGTCGGTGACGACATGGCGGTCGGTCTTGCGCAGGTCTTCGACGTCGTGAACGATCATGATCTTGCCTTCTGTGGTTCGGTTTCAGCGATGGGAAGAAGCGAGAGCGGCCTCGGCCGAGGCGGCGAGGGCGAGCAGGGCGCTGTCGTGACCGTTCCGCCCTGTCAGCATCAGCCCGATTGGTTGGTCCGGCGCGATGGGAAGACTGACGCTCGGCGCATCGATGCGATTAGCCACCTCGGTCAGCCGGAAGGTCAGGCGGTTGGCGGGGTAGTAATGTTCGTCGTCCGAAACGTCGTCGACGCGCGGCGGCAGGATCGGAACGGTTGGCGTCAGCAGCGCGTCGAAGCCTTCGAGGTCGCGGTGATAGGCCTTTGCCAGTCGCGCAAGCTCCTGCTGGGCGCGGAGATAGGCGACGGCGGCAACTTCCTTGCCAAGCTGGATGCGCGGGCCGACACGCGGATCATAGTCCGCCGCGCGGCTCTCGAGATGAGGCTGGTGCCAGGCGAAGGCCTCGGCGACGATGAGACCGCCCTCGACGGCGATCCGGCCATAGCTCTCCAGCTCCGGCCAGTCGCGCTCAACGATTACCGCGCCTGCCTGTTCGAGCGCCTTCACGGCGTCGTTGAAGCGGGCAGTGACCACCTCATCGGCGGCATCGAGCGCGAATTTTGGCGGCAGCAGGAAGCGGCGGCCGCGCAGGTCGGCGGGCTGGATCGCCGTCTCGCCGGTGATCGCCTCGTCGACGCGCGCGCATGTCTGGATATCGCGGGCTAGAAAGCCCGGGACGTCGAAGCTTGACGACAGCAGCAGCAGCCCCTCATCCGGGTAGCGCCCCTTGCTGGGTTTGAAGGCGGCGAGGCCGCAAAAGGCGGCCGGGATGCGGACCGAGCCGCTGGTGTCGCTGCCCAGCGCCAGATCGGCAAAACCGAGCGCCACGGCGACGGCGCCGCCTGATGTCGAGCCGCCGGCGATTCGCTCGCGCGAGGGATCGAGCGGGGTGCGCGGCGTGCCGAAATGCGGATTGAGCCCGAGCGCGCCGAAGGCGAACTCGGTCATGTTGGTCTGGCTGGTGATGACGGCGCCGTTCGCCCGCAGCCTGGCCACCAGCGCGGCGTCATCCTTCACCGGCAGCGCGTCCCGGAGAAGCTTCGCCCCGGCGGTCGTCGGCCAGCCGGCAACATCGAAGCAGGCCTTTGCCGCGACGGTCAGTCCATAAAGCGCCGGTCGGGCGGACGGGGATGCCGCCAGCGTATCCCAGGCCGCCGCTTCCCGCAGCGCGGCTTCATCGCGTCGACGGAGAATGGCCAGCCTGGCGTCTTCGGGGTGCGCGTCGATCCGCGCCAGTTGCTGCGCGACGTTGTGGCGAAAGTCGCCGGCCAGGGTCTGCGTCATGATCTCGCTCTCAGCTCAAATGGACGGCGCGCAGGAACGCGCGGGTGCGCTCGTTTCGCGGCTCGTTGAGGATTTGCTGCGGTGTCCCGTCTTCCAGGATCCGGCCACCTTCCATGAAGCAGATCCGGTCGGCAATCGCGCGGGCGACGCCGATCTGGTGCGTGACGACGACGATCGTCAGGTCGCGCTCATGCGCCAGCGCCCGCATCACTTCCAGAACCTCGCCGACGCGTTCGGGATCGAGCGCCGAGGTGGCCTCGTCGAACAGCATGATCTTCGGCTCCAGCGCCATGGCGCGGGCGATGGCGACCCGCTGCTGCTGGCCGCCGGAAAGCGTCGCCGGATAGTTCTGCAGCTTGTCGGAAAGCCCGACCTGCGCCAGCAGCGCAGTCGCGCGCGCCTCGGCCTCGACCTGCGACAGGCCCAGCACGTGGCGCGGCGCGGCGGCGACATTGCCGAGCGCGGTCAGGTTGGGAAACAGGTTGAAGTTCTGGAACACCATGCCGACCAGCGAGCGCATGTCGCGCAGGTGCTTTCGCGTCGGCTTGATGCGGTGCTTGCCGCCCGCCGCGTCCCAGAGCGGCCGGCCGTCGAGGCTCACTTTGCCCTCGTCGATATCCTGCAGCGCCATGATGATGCGCAGCAGCGTCGACTTGCCGGAGCCGCTCGGGCCGATGATCGCGACCTTCTCGCCGCGCGCGACGCGAAAGTCGAACTGGTCCAGCACGACGGTCTGGCCGAAACGCTTGTCCACTTTGTCGAAGGTGATCATGTCGCTCATGCGTAGCGGGCTCCGAGGCGCTCGCGCAGCAGGAACACGGCAAACGCCGCGATCAGGCTCATGACGAGATAGGCGATTGCTGCCATGGTCATCGGCTCGACATAGCGGAAGCTTTGCGAGCCGGCGTCATTGGCGGCGAACATCAGTTCCGGGACGGTGATCGCGGCCAGGATCGGGGTATCCTTGAGCATGGTGATGAAGGTGTTGCCGAGCGAGGGAACCAGCGGCGCGATCGCCTGCGGCAGGATGAGGTAGCGATAGGCGGCGAACCGCGAGAAGCGCAGGCTTTCGATCGCGTCCCACTGGCCGCGTGGGATGCTGTCGAGCCCGGCGCGGTAGGCTTCCGCGACATAGGCGCCGTGATAGAGGCCGAGCGCCAGGATGCCGGTGGTTACCGGCTCCAGCACGATGCCGGCATCCGGCAACACGAAGAATAGGACATAGACCTGGATCAGCAGCGGCGTCGACCGCAGCAGTTCGACCAGCCCGCGCCCGAGCCAGGCGAGGGCGGTTTGCCTCGAGCGGCCAAGCGCCAGCAGCACGGCGCCGATGACCAGCGAGGCGAAAAAGCCGCCGATCGTCGCGATGAAGGTGACGACCGCGCCGCGCAGCAGCGCCGGCAGGATCTCGGCCGCGAACGGCCAGGAGAAGATCTCCGTCATGCCGGCTGACCCGTCTGGCGGCCGCGCGACAGCCCCTTTTCCATCCGGCGCATGAAGCTCGCCGCGATCAGCGAAATGACGAGGTAGATCGCCAGCGTCACCAGCAGCACGTTGCCGGAGCTGTAGGTCTTGGTGATGATCGATTTCGCCTGGAAGGTCAGGTCGGGAATGGTGATCAGCGAGACCAGCGAGGTCGCCTTGATCAGCTCGATCAGCAGATTGCTGAACAGCGGCATCATCATGATCAGCGCTTCCGGCAGCACGACGATGCGCAGCGTCTGGAAATAGCTGAAGTTGAGCGCGGCGGCGGCGTCCAACTGGCCCTGCGGCACGGCCTGGATGCAGCTTCGCACCACCTCCGCGCCATAGGCGCCGAAGCAGAGCCCGAGGCCAAGCGTCGCGCATTGCAGCGGCGTCAGGTCGATGCCGAGATAGGGCAGGACGTAGAACAGCCAGAACAGCTGGACCAGCGCCGAGGTGCCGCGGAAGAACTCGACATAGACGCCGGAGGCGATGCGGAGCACGCGCAGCTTCGACGATCGCGCCACGCCGGCGACGATTGCCAGAACCAAAGCGAGCAACGCCGAAAGGACCGACAATGTGACGGTCCACCAGACGCCGGCCAGAAAATCGAAGCGGTATTCCCAGATCAGGGCCATCAAACCGAACTCGAAAACGGGACGCGCATCTTCGGACGCGCGCCCCGGTCAGGGAAGGTTATTTGCAGAGTTCGGCGAGCTTGACCGTGCCGTCGGGAATGTCGGCCGCTGTGAAGCCGTAGGGCTCGCCGATCTTGGCGGCCTCGCCCGAGGTCAGGATCACGGCGAGGTGCTTGTTGAATTCGTCGACGAAGGGCTGGTCTTCGAGGCGGAAGGCGTAGCTGCCGATGCCGATCGCCGGCCTGCCGTCGATAATCGCCTGCTCGAACGGGATCGCGCGCTCAACGGCGGGATCATTGGCGGTCTTGATCGTCGACTGGACGGTGACGCCGGTATTGAGGAAGGCGTCGATGCGCTTGGTCTTCACCGCCGCGAGCAGCGAGGCGACGTCCGGCAGGGTGACAAGCTGGTCCTTGGAGACGCCGGCGGCCAGCGCGTGGTCGGCGATCGGGCCGCCGCCGGTCAGGTAGCCGAGCTTGATCGCCGGATCCTTGGCGATGTCGGCGTAGCTGTGAATGCCCTTCGGGTTGCCCGCGGCCACGATGATCCCGTCATTGACGAAATGCGTCGGCTCGGCGAAGGCGACCAGCTTGCAGCGGTCGGGGCGGATGTAGAGGTCGGAGGCGATGATGTCGAACCGGCGCGCCTGCAGGCCGGGGATCAGGGCGCCGAACTGGGTCGGCACGGCTTCGAGCTCGACCTTGCCGATCTTGGCGAGGACGGCGTTCAGCAGGTCCACCTCATAGCCGGTCAGCTTGCCGTTCGGCCCGGTGACGATGAAGGGTTCCTGCTCGGCAAAGCCGACGCGGACCGTCTTGCCCGCCTTGACGTCGTCGAGAAGGCCGGCGGATGCGCCGGAGAGAGAGGCGAGCAGAAGCGCTGCGCCGACGAGAGCCGATCTTATCATGCTGGTATGCTCCACACCGCCATCATTTGGGTCACACAACCATACAAATAGTACGAAATATCGGAAGAATGTATGTTTCAAATGTATGGCAAAGTGGCGACTTTTCGCCCCTCAATTCCGTCGAAGGGCGGAATGGAATTACTTCCCATTCGGATCGGTAGGCCTGTAGCTTGTGACAGGCGCGAACGCGGGATATCTGCAACGCCATACAAACGCGTGTCGCGGAGATGCACATGGGACGTTCCCCGTCGATCGGTCCTGGCAGTCCCCGATGGAGCCCGAGGCTGGAAGAAGCCTCGCCGTCCAAGCATCAGGGCATCTTCGACGCCCTTGTTGCTGATATCGCCAGCGGCCGGCTGCGGCCCGGCGATCGTCTGCCGCCGCAGCGCGCGGTCGCCGCCGCGCTGGGGGTGGACCTTACCACCGTCACCAAAGCCTATAGCCGCGCGCGCGAAGAGGGGATCATCGACGCCACGACGGGGAGGGGATCTTTCGTCGCGGGCGAGCCCCGTCCCGCCAGCACTCTCGCGGGTGTTGCGGCAGGGGCGATCGATCTCAGCAAGAATAGCCCGCCAAAGCCGCAGGATTTCCAGCGCGTTCTGGCGCGGGATATCGGCCAGGCCTTGTCCGGCAGCGACGAATCCCTGCTCGATTATCAGGAAACGGGCGGCAGTTGGACCAATCGCTCAGCAGGGGCGACGTGGCTCAGTCAGCGCGTCGACGGCTGCGCGCCGGACCGCGTGATTCTGGCCTCAGGGGCCCAGAGCGCCCTGTTCGCCATTTGCCATTTGCTGTGTCGCGCCTCCAGACATGTGGCAGTTGGAGAGTTCTGCTATCCGGGAATTCACACGGTCGCCGTCCAGCAGGACCTCGTGCTCGTTCCGCTGGCGATGGATGGCGAGGGCATCCTGCCGGCCGCGTTCGAGGACGCCTGCCGGCTTCAGTCGCTCGACGCGTTGTACATAACCCCGACTGCTGACAATCCGACGACGGCGAGTCTCTCTGAGCTACGCCGGCAGGAGATCGTCCGGATCGCCCGCAAGCACGCGGTTTCGATTATCGAGGATGATCCCTACGGCGCTTTGCTCGATACGCCACCCACGGCGATCGCTTCCCTTGGTCCGGACATCACCTGGCATATCGCGACCTTATCGAAATGCCTGACGCCGGCCCTGCGTTTTGGCTATGTCGCAGCGCCCTCGCCCAAACGGGCGCAGGAATTGGCGGCGACGCTGCAAGCCATGACGATGATGGCGTCGCCATTGCTGGCCGGCATCGCCACGCGGTGGATCCGTTCCGGCTTCCTGCGGGAAATGTCAGCCGCCATCGGCGCCGAGAACGTCGGCCGGCAAGAACTCGCCGCGTCGATCCTCTCCGGAATGAGATTGGCAGCCAATCCCTCCGCTCCCCATCTCTGGACGTCGCTCCCCAAACCCTGGCGGGCCGTCGATTTTGTCCGTCAGCTGGAGCATCGCGGTGTACTGATCGTCGCCGGTTCCAGTTTTTCGGTCACGTCGCCATCCTCGGAAGCCGTCCGCATTTCATTAGGTGCTGCGCCAGATCGTGAGGTGTTGGAAACAGCGCTGCAGAGCATCAGAAGCGTGCTCTCTCAGCCGCCCCCCGATACGCGCCGCGCTATCGTTTAACGCATTCGAAGGCTGGCCCGATGGAAGGCTGAACTCTTGTGGCTCGATCATCACTGCTGCAGCGTGTGTCTGGATATTGGGGCACGCGCGGCCCACTCTCCCGCCTCAGCCAGCAATCGTGGCCGCGCATGCGCCAGGCTGTCGAGACAAGGTCATAGAGAAAGCACCGTGGCCGCCCAAATCCAGGCGGCCACGTAGCCAATCACATGCAGCCAGCGACGTATTCGTACTTGTCGGCAAGTTCCGGTTGGTCGGCGCTGA